>CBIGQT010000338.1:0-4110 GCA_966191655.1 uncultured Ginsengibacter sp. | reverse complement strand
TTCTTTATTACCGGAATTTGTTTTTGCAATTCATCTTTATTGGCAAATGGAATTTCATGACCATCTAAGTAATAAGTTAATACCTGTTCTTTTTTGCCATTGTCATCAAAGTCATTATAATACAATCTAACGGGTTGCGTAGACGAAGCAGTTAAGCGGTTATTTAATCCCTCATTGCCGGCAATAAGATCAATGTTTCCATCACCATTCACATCAACGGGTAAAGTAAAATTCCACCACCCTTTTTTATCGGTGAGCATTTGTTTTTTGAAACTTCCATTTTCATTTATGAAGGCGCACACTCCTCCCCATTCAGGAGAAATGATTAAATCTTTACGACCATCTTTATTGATATCATACCACAAAGCGCTTCTTACAAGACCTACCTTTGACAGTTCGCTGCTGTATTGCGCTGTTACGTCTCTAAAATGTCCACTTTTATCATTTTCCAGTAAATAAGATTGAGGAACCTGTCCGTATTCCCAGGGAACTGCCCGGCCGCCAATAAATAAATCTATATACCCATCTCCATTAAAATCATAGGGAACTACGCAAGATGCAGTAAGGTAAATATTATCGAAGGCATGATCAAGCTTTATAAAATGTTCATGGCCATCGTTGAGATAAAGACGTGGTTGCTGGTATTTATCATTTCCATAATATTCATTGCCGCCTGTTGCAATTACAAGATCTGTTTTACCATCATTATTTACATCAACCCATGTGGCATCAACATCTTCGTAAGTACTGTCATTATCCAAATCGGTTTGAATGGATTTTTCAAATTTTCCTCCGGGCCTTTGAAAAAATACAGCACTTTTATTTCCTTTTGATGAGCCAATAAAAACATCGTCTAACCCATCCCCGTTAGCATCCCCCACGGCAAGAGCAGGCCCTTCCCGCGACACCATAAAAGGTATTAAAGGCTCACGGTCAAATTCATTAAAAGGATTTTCTTCGGCTTTAAAATTTAAGTTTACCTCTTTGGTGATATCCACCATTTCTCTTGTTGGATTTTTCCAATGATTTGTCAATCTTGAATAATCATACTTGGGAAGCCCCGGTTGATATTGAATTTTAATCAGTGAAGAAACTGCATTTTTCCATTCAATACTTTGATAAGTATTATCGGGCCATACCAGCAAAATAGAATCCACTTTGGTTTTATACAATCCAATATGAACAGGAATCTCCATACTCGATTGAAACCCTCTTACAGGATACTTTTCATACGTCCTTATTTCATTGCTATCGTACACAATCACTTTAGCACCTACTGCATTTATATTTTTTGAAGAACCTGTTAATTTAATATCGAGATAAGGCTTATTTTTTGCATCGTTACTTTCATTTTCATATATCAAGGCGGCGTCTTCCAGGTTATTTACTACCACATCAAGGTCGCCATCGTTATCAAGATCAGCATATATTGCGCCATTTGAAAAAGTCGCTGCATTTCCTTCTATTTCATCTGCCGCATCAGTAAATTTTGCATCGCCATCATTTTTAAAAAATTTATTGGGCAACTTTATTTCAGGAAATTTATTAATCAATCCCAAATCTTTTTCGTTTGTAAAATTATTTTTCAGTTTTTGTTGTATTTCATCATCTGAAATATAATTGACATAATCCATATCATTCAGCCTTTTGGGAATACCATTTGATATGAATAAATCCTTTAACCCATCATTATCAAAATCTATCCAAAGTGGCGACCAGGACCAATCGGAAGCAGCAACATCAGAATAGAGGCCGGTTTCACTAAACATGCCATTGCCCCTGTTTAACTGAAGATTGTTTCGTGTATACTGGTAGTTATATCCATAACCGATTTTCATATAAAATGTATTGTATTCATCTTCTCCCAAAGAACTTTTTAAAATCTTCCGGTCAGACGGCAGCATATCCATTGAAATAATATCAGGGCGGGCATCATTATTAATATCTGCAATATCTACACCCATTGAGAATTGGCTCGTATGCATTATTCTGTTGGTAAGATCTTCTTTAAAAGTTCCATTATGCTGATTGATATAGAGGTAATCATTTTCATGAAAATCGTTTCCGACATATAAATCGGGCCAGCCATCAAGATCAATATCGGAAACGCCGATGCCAAGCCCATAGCTTATTGCAGAACTATTAATTGCAGATTCTTTTGTTACATCCGTAAATTTATTATTGCCATCGTTACGATACATGCGGTCACCGGAGAGAGCATTATAAGTGCCAAGAAATTTATTTCTTGGTGCAAAGGTTCCATTCTGATGAACCGAATGATTTAGTAAAAACATGTCAAGATCACCATCTCCATCATAATCGAAAAATACTGCCTGGGTGCTAAAGCCGGAAAAATCCAGCCCATATTCTTTTGCCTCATCTTTATAAAATGGAACACCATTTTTATCAATGCCCTGGCAAATTAGTAATTGATTTTTGCTGTGCAATGTTTCATAATCGCCAACCCTGCAAATGTAAATATCCAATAAACCATCATTATTTATATCGACAACCGAAACACCGGTAGACCATCCGCCATCTTCCGGAATTTTAGCTTCAGCAGTTACATCTTTAAATTTTAATTTGCCCTGGTTAAGATATATTTTATTATCGCCCTGGTTAGAAGAAAAAAATAAATCGATCAATCCATCATTATTGAAGTCACCTGCACCTACACCTGAACCATTATAAAAATACATGTACTTAAAAACATTAAAATCTTTAGTTGGCGTAAGTACATTACTAAAATCAAGTCCCGTAGAATTATGATCCAATACGCGGAACATAACGGGTTCTTTATTTTTATGTTTGCAAGATGAAAATAGATGTAACAAAAAAATAATCAATAAAATATTTAAACACCTCTGTGGTTTACAAATCATAATTTTTAGATGTCCTTTCAATTACCAGGCTTTATTTTAGTTGGAATAATTCCATAATTTTTTATTCTTATCGTTTATTTCATACAAGGCCGGATAATCATCATTTATCAGAAATAGTAAATAATCTTTTTTTACTGAAGGAATTTCTAAGATGTCTTTTACCTCTCCCTTTATTTCCAATCCTGACTGATAATAATCCAATCTTGTAAAGCCGCCTTTATGATCGTTAATAAGAACATCTCCGTAACTGGCATCCAGCCTTCCAAACTGTGGCGGGAATCCATATTTATTTCCTCCTAAAATTAAATCCATATATCCATCATGATTTATATCCATTTGATGAATAGCATTTATTGACGAAGTCTGTGTTAACGGAGGTAATTTTTGAATCACAAAATGACCATTCCCTTTATTAAATGCAATAATAGAAGAGCCATAATTAAATTCTTTTACAATACTTTTATTCAATAAATCTTCCGGAAATAATTCCTTCATGGTTTTCTTTGCATACTCGGAATGTTGCAAATTCTGTTTTTTAATTGCAGGAATCTGGTCCTGGAGCTCATGTTTTAAAAAGACAGTTTTATCCTGTCCATCTACAGTGTGGGTAAGTATTTTATCTAAGTTGCCATTATTATTAAAATCATTGACCCATAGTTTTACCGGGTTCTGAAGGTCTGGTCTTAGATAAAAATTTTCCCCAATGTTTCCAAGTACAATATCCTGCAGGCCATCTCCATCAAAATCACCAACAGATAAGGATTGCCACCAACCATACAAACTATCGAGATTAGTTTTTACTTCTTTAAAATGATCTCCATTGTAAGAGAAAATTCTTGGAGTCATCCATTCTCCGGCAATAATTAATTCTTTCTTTTTATCTCCTATAACATCTGCCCATTGAGCGCTTGTTACCATTCCTATAGACGAAATATCAGGATTTTTTGTTTTCGCCATATCAGTAAAATGGCCTTTGCCATCGTTTACAAAAACATAACTGGTAGGATTTACTCCATAGCTTTGCGGAACACTTCTTCCTCCTACAAATAAATCCAGGTCCCCATCTCCATCAAAATCGTATGGTATTGCAACAGAAATATTTGAATTGTTATTTGGGAAAGCTGCTGCGTCTAAAGTAAAATTTCCTTTACCATCATTTTTGTAAAGGCGTAATTGCATTTGTTTGCTGATGGGCGGAAAGCTATTTCCTCCAGGGCATACCAGTAAG
>CBIGQT010000337.1:0-4122 GCA_966191655.1 uncultured Ginsengibacter sp. | reverse complement strand
TAGGCGGGCTTGGCAACGGATGGACCACCACGCAGGACGTAAATGGCAATGAAATATCCACGAGCTGTTACACAATGAATGTTGATGCTGATTACTTTAACACGTACGGCATGAAGCTCGCTGCAGGAAGATTTTTTTCGAAAGACTTTCCGACCGATACAACAAAAGGAGTTATAATAAAAAAAACAGCCGTTAGAACGTTTGGCTGGAAAAAGCCTGAGAATGCAATCGGTAAAAGATTTGATACAGGAAAAGATGCCCGCTATGTTATAGGTGTGGTAAAGGACTTTAATTTTGAAGCGCTGCATAAGCCTGTCGAGGCTTTACGTATCGGGTTTGCAAAGCAAGGCTCTGAAATTTCTTTAAAGATTGATGCAAATCATATCGATGAAGCACTCAGCCACATAAAAAAAACCTGGAAAAATTTAGTGCCTGCCGTTCCGCTTGAATATTCTTTTGTTGATGACCGTATAAAAGAACAGTACAACAACGAGCAAAAAATGCAAACCGTATTTTATGTTTTTGCAGGTCTCTCATTATTCATCGCATGCCTGGGTTTATTTGGTCTGTCTGTGTTTGTTGTAGAGCGTAAAGTAAAGGAGATTGGTATTCGCAAGGTGCTTGGTGCGGATGTACCCGGTATAGTTGGCTTGATTTCAAAAGATTTTGTAAAGCTTATATTGGTGGCGGTTCTTATTGCAACTCCGTTGTCATGGTATTTCATGAACAAATGGTTAAACGATTTTGCTTATCGCATCCGCATTGAATGGTGGATGTTTGTTGCAGCTAGTCTTATTGCTTTATTGATTGCATTAATAACAGTAAGTTTTAAAGCCATCAAAGCAGCGCTTATGAACCCGGTGAAAAGTTTGAGAACAGAATAAGTGAGATGTGAAATGTGAGAGGATAACTTACAACTTAAAAATTTATAACGTGTTTAAAAATTATTTCAAAACCGCATGGCGCAGTTTACAAAAAAACAAAGCGTATAGCACACTAAATATTCTTGGTTTGGCAACAGGAATGGGTATTGCCCTGATTATCGGGCTGTGGGTTTACTATCAATATTCTTACGATAAATTTCTTCCCGATTATAAACAGGTGTACCAGGTGCGTCGCAATTTTTATGGCAATGGTGATACCATGAATTATGGTGGTACATCATTAAAGCTGGCGACAATATTGCGAACTCAGGTTCCGGAAATCCAATCCGTTGCTGAAACAGACGGATTTGGTATGCATGGTTTAATGGTTGCAGATAAAAAATTCTATTTAAATGGAGGACAGGTTGGCAACGATTTTCTTAAAATGTTCCGGTATGATTTATTAGAAGGAAATGCCAATACTATTTTGAGCAATCCATATTCTATTGTGTTAACTCAAAGTACTGCGAAATCATTATTCGGTAATGAAGATCCTTTGAATAAAGTAGTTCGTTTTGATAATAAAAATGATTTGAAAGTAACCGGGGTTTTAAAAGATATTCCTTCTACCTCAACACTGCAATTCAGTTACCTGGTTCCATTTAGTTATTTAGAATCAACTGATGATTTTACAAAGCTTGCACGCACCAAAGGGTTTGGCTGGACAAATTTTATGGTATTCGTAAAATTGAAACCAGGGATTTCATGTGCACAAGTAGAACCAAAACTAAAGGACCTTGAGAAAACAGAGACAGATAATTTCATGTCGATGAAAACAAACATCATTCTTGATAATGTTGCAAACTGGCATCTGTATGAAAATTTTGATAAAGGAAAACTGACCACAGGCTTTATAGAATACGTAAACATTTTTACAATCATTGGTATCCTTGTGTTATTAATTGCGTGTGTCAATTTTATCAATCTTACAACTGCACGATCAGAAAAAAGAGCAAAAGAAGTAGGAGTAAGAAAAGCAATAGGTTCAGGCAAAAATCATTTGATATTCCAGTTTCTTACAGAATCTGTTTTGCTCACTCTCATTGCATTTATTTTTTCTCTTCTTTTTGTTCAATTGACGTTGCCTGCTTTTAATACACTGACAAGTGTTGAAATAAAAATTCCTTTTACCAATTATATGTTTTGGCTCGTCGCTTTAAGCTGTGTTTTATTAACAGGACTTGTGGCAGGCAGCAGACCAGCTTTCTATCTTTCTTCGTTTGAACCGGTAAAAGTATTGAAAGGAAAAATTCATGTTGGTAAAGCAGCAGCCTTACCAAGGAAAGTATTAGTGGTGTTGCAATTCAGTTGTTCTATTGCACTTATTATTTGTACATACATCATTTATCAGCAGGTTCAATATGCTAAGGACAGACCATCGGGTTATGATAAAAACAGGCTGATGATAACTGATATGAATGCAGACTTAGGCAGCAATTACACTGCTATTAAAAATGAGTTGATTGAAAAAGGAATTGCAGCATCAGTCACTACCGCAACTGCAAGTGTAACAACCGGAGGCAATCACAGAGATGTTGAAGAATGGCAAGGCAAACGATCCGGTGAATCAGTAGACATGGGCTGGATAGGAGTTTCAGATGATTATTTTAAAACACTTGGAATGTCAATGAAAGAAGGGCGCAGTTTTAATTCACCTTCGGATACTTTAAACGTAATATTCAACGAAGCAGCAGTTAAACTGTTGCGTTTACAAAATCCTTTGAATCAAACAATCACCTGGATTGATACTAAATTCAGAATAATTGGTATTGTGAAAAATGCATTGATGGCATCGCCTTTTGAGCAAGCTGATCCTACTATGTTTTTTTATGACCCGCATCCGCAGAATGTAATTATGTACAGGTTATCAGCGGGCATAAAAACACAGGATGCAATTACTAAACTCACTTCAATTTTTAATCAGTATAATCCTGCATATCCATACACATACACATTTGCAGATGATAATTATGCTGCGAAATTTAAACTGGAAGTGCTGATTGGAAAATTAGCCGGCTTATTTGCTGCATTAGCCATATTCATTTCATGTCTTGGTTTATTTGGTTTGGCTGCCTACATAGCAGAACAACGCACAAAAGAAATAGGTATCCGTAAAGTGTTAGGAGCATCTGTATCGCAAGTATGGTTATTGCTTTCAAAAGATTTTATTGGATTGGTATTAATAAGCTGTGTGATTGCATCACCGGCTGCTTTTTATTACATGCATGATTGGTTACAGCAGTATGATTATAGAATAACTATTGCTCCATTTGTTTTTATTATAGCGGCTATTGTGGCATTGGTTATAACAATTATCACTATTAGCTTTCAGGCAATAAAAGCGGCAATAGCAAACCCGGTGAAGAGTTTGAGAACGGAATAAACAATTAATTATGATAAAAAACTATTTCAAAACAGCCTGGCGAAATTTGATCAGGGATAAGCAATTTAGTTTTTTAAACCTGTTGGGTTTATCTACTGGTTTGGCTTGCACTTTGCTTATTTATTTATGGGTAAGCGACGAGTTAAGTGTAGATAAATTTAATGCCAATGACAGCAGGTTGTACCAGGTGTTAAAGAGAAATGTTGATGGCAATGGTGAGATTAACGTCCGCGCAAATACACAAGGTTTGCTGGCGCAATCTATGGTTAAAGAATTACCTGAAGTGGAATATGCAACCAACTTCAAAAAGGAACGTGATGATGGGATTCTTTCTTTTGATAATGAAAAAATAAAAGCAAAGCCGGCATTTGCAGAAAAGAATTTTTTCAATGTATTCTCCTACGAGCTTGTTAGTGGAAACCGAAATACAGCTTTATCCGATGTTTCAGGAATTTTACTATCAGATCAAACTGCTTTAAAATTATTCAACACAACAAATGTTATTGGCAAAACCATTAAGTGGGACTTAAAAGATGATGATGCTGATTTTACCAATGTCTATAAAATTGCGGGAGTTTTTAAATCACCGCCTTCTACCGCTACCGACCAGTTTGATGTATTATTTCCTTTTGATTTATATGCTCAAAGAAATGCGGGCGGAATGGGTGATGTAACTTTCTGGGGAAGCAATATGGTTTCTACCTATTTGTTATTGAGGCCAGGGACTAACATAGTTGCATTCAACAAAAAGATCAAAGATTTTACGAGGGCAAAGATCAAATCTATGTATGCAGGAAATGATTTGGTTAATTATGA
>CBIGQT010000336.1:0-4124 GCA_966191655.1 uncultured Ginsengibacter sp. | reverse complement strand
GCAAATATCATTTGCCGAACTGCTGTATATTATAAAAAGAATCAAGTCTGCTGTTTCTATCCCTTTATCCGTTGATTTGGAAAGAGGTTATACAAATAATCTGTCTTTGTTGAATGAGCACATACAGGAACTGATTGATGCAGGTGTGATTGGAATAAACATTGAGGATGCGCAAGGTGTGGATGTTTACCTTAAAAAGCTAAGCGGCATTGCGACTTATCTCAAAAACACCGGCCAGCAAATTTTTATTAATGCAAGAACAGATGTGTTTCTGCAAAAATTACCATCACCCGTGGAAACTATTATTGAGCGGGCAAAGCTTTACGGGGACGCAGGAGCAGATGGTTTGTTTATACCCGGTGTAAGTGATGCTGATGTAATTAAAAAAATTGTTTCATCAACTACCTTACCCGTAAATGTAGTTTCAACACCTGCCATTTCAGTTAAAGCTTTGGAAGATTGCGGCGTAAAGCGTATCAGCATGGCTGTTTTCTTATACAGGTCAACCTATAATAACATGGAAAAAACAGCAAAAGAAATATTGAATACAAGATCATTTGAGGCGATGTTTTAAGGTCAACGATACTTTTAAAATTTCATAGTAAATTAATTTAACTCATTTGAAAAATGGCGTAACTTTTTTTAATAACAACTGTTCAGTCTTTTTCTTAATCCGCACATAAAAAATTCTACACTACAATAATTATCGCATAGCCTTTATCGTTAGCCACACTTTCAGTAAGAGTAAAACACTTTTAAACTTCAGCCAGGAATTTATGTACAAAACTAATTGCCATGGAGCCTTCGCCCACCGCTGATGCAACACGGTTCATTGCTCCGGCCCTTACATCACCTGCTGCAAAAATTCCGGGAGAGCTTGTTTCCAGCAAATAAGGATCCCGTTCAAGCTTCCACTTCTTTTGAAAATTATCATAGTGTTGTAAATCCCGGCCGGTTTCTATAAAGCCTTTGTCGTTGGTTATAATTGTTTCATCCAGCCAGTCAGTAAATGGTTTTGCGCCAATAAATATATAGAGCGCTGCTGCATCTTCTGTGTAGGTTTCGCCTGTACTAACATTTTTAATTACCAGTTGCTCTAATCTTTCATTGCCTTTGGCTTCAATTATTTCGCGATAGGCGCAAACAGAAATATTCTCTACTCTTTTAATCTGGTCAATTAAATAAGAAGACATCGTAGAAGACAAGTTATCTTTTCTTATTAAAATATTTACCTGCCTGGCGAATTTTGAAAGATACATAGCTGCCTGCCCTGCAGAGTTTCCGCCGCCAACAATAAATACATCTTTGCCTTTGCAGGAACTGGTTTCGGTATTAGCAGCGCCGTAATAAATACCTGCACCGGAAAGTTGCGAAATTCCCGGTGTTGATAGTTGCCGGTAGTCAACACCGGTTGTAATTACAATTGCTTTCGCCATTATTTCTTTACCATCACTTAAAATAATTTTCTTGTAATTATCCTGCACTTCGATTGCTTTTACCGATTGCGGTGAAAGAAAATCTGTGCCGAATCTCACCGATTGGCTGATGGCTCTTCTTGTAAGGTCTGAGCCACTTAAACCGGTTGGAAAACCAAGATAGTTTTCAATGCGTGAGCTGGTTCCGGCCTGTCCTCCCGGCGCTTTTCTTTCAATCAATAAAGTTTTTAAGCCTTCAGATGAACCGTACACGGATGCTGCTAACCCGGCTGGTCCGGCGCCGATTACTACTACATCATATATTTCATTTTTAACTTCAGGATTTAAGCCAATATGTTTTGCCACATCAATAATCTGCGGACTTAACAGCATTGTTCCATCTTCAAAAAATATTGCCGGCAAATCTTTTGATTGAATATTGTTTAACTGCATCAGGCTTTGTGCATCTTCACTGGTTGCATCAAGCCAATGATATGGAATTAAATTTCCTGATAAGAATTCTTTTATTTCATGACTCTTTGGTGAGAACTGATAGCCGACCAGTTTAATGCCTTTAAAATCGGGGTGAAAATTATTCTGCCAGTCATCCAGCAAGTCAGTAAGTACAGGATATAGTTTTTCTTCAGGCGGATCCCATGGCTTGGTAAGATAATAATCAAGTTTTACCGTGTTGATAGCTTTGATGGCTGCATCCGTATCGGAATAGGCAGTGAGCAAAACTTTTTTTGCATCGTCATAAAATTCCATTGCCTGCGTTAGAAAATCAACGCCTTCAATTTCAGGCATGCGCTGGTCTGAGATGAACATGGCTACGGCTTCGCCTTTATTCTTTAGCTCAAGAAGGCTATCTAAAATTTCTTTTGCAGATGAAGTACTGAGTATGCGATAATCCTGCCTGAATTTATTTTTCAGGTCTCTTGTAATGGCACGCAATACCTGCACATCATCGTCAACTATAAATATGATTGGCTGATTCATTTTATTACTTTTTTCCTTTACTTACATTGGAAGACAAATTTCAAATTCTGTTGCGCCGGGTTGTGAGTTTACTTTTACTGATCCGTTATGTTGCGCCATTATCCGGCTCACCACATCAAGTCCTAAACCGGAGCCCTTGCCCATTTCTTTTGTTGTAAAGAAAGGAGCAAATATGTTTGGCTTAATATCTTCCGGAATACCAGGGCCGTCGTCTTTAATATATATTTTCACAAATCGTGTATCATACTTTGATGTTATTTCAAGATTGCCCTTTCCATTTACTTCCATAGCGTCAATAGCATTATCAATTAAGTTTGTCCAGACCTGGTTAAGCTCGCCGGGAAGCGCTTTTATTTTTGGTGTAGCATCATCATAATGATCCGTTACATTAATGTTTGCTTTTCTTAGTTTATAATTAAGCATCGTTAAGGTATTGCGAATGCCACTATGAATATCTACTAGTTGCCTGTTTGAATCTTTATCCATAAAAGTAAAATTCTTTACGGCACCAACGAGATCGGATATTCGTTCCGAAGAAGTACGAATGTCATCCGCCATTTTATTAGAAACCAGATAATTGCTGATCCATGCAAGAACAACAGGCAATTCCCCGGGAGAAGAACAGGCTTTAATAGTCCCGAGATTTTCAGTTGTAAATCCTCTTTCTGTTAAACCTTCCGTATCTATATTTTGAATATTATTATCATGCAGCCAGTCTGCGATCTCATCTTCCAGGGAAGCTTTTTCCATCATACTTAATGTAGCAGGCTGTGCATGAAGTTTATTAGTGATAAGCGTTTGGATTTTATCAATTTTATCTGCACTGATATGTAAGCCTGAAATATCTTTAAAGAGACCCGGCAATTGTTTTACCTGGTTTTGCAGCAGAGACGCCGCCCGTGTTATAGCCGCAGAAGGATTATTCAGTTCATGTGCAAGGCCTGCCGAAAGTTTTCCCAAAGCAAACATTTTTTCATTCTGTTGCTGAATAGATGTGAACTCACGCACGCGGCTTATCATCATGTGTACCATCACTTCAGTTAATTCATAATTATGTGCTATGCCTGCTTTAATTTTATTTGCATCGCATTTAAAAATCACGGATGGTTTCAGCGCTTCACAAAATACAGGAGTAAGGGTAGCTCTTGAATAGGGAAGATAACCGGTAATATAACCAACATCAAGAATGCGTATCTCTACTTCCTTGCCTGATTGAACGGCACAAATTCTCAGCTTTCCATCTAATACAATATAGGAGGTATTTACAGGCGCCCCAATATTAAATAATATCTCCCCCTGTTGTAATTCCAGTGTTTCGCCCTGGCTGATGAGCCATTCCAGTTGCTCATCAGGAACATGCTGAAATTCCTGTACGATAGCTTTCATTTCTTCAGCGCTCAGTTCCTTCATAAATTATAATTGTATATGGCAATTTATGTATTATAAACAGAAAAAGTAACAATGCATCAATAGTTTTATTTTACCCAACGCAGATTTTCCATTTCTAATTTAAATGTGAAGAGATTATCCCTTTCATATAATAAATATTTTTTAAAACTTTGTTTAAGGTATGGCTAACGTGTATGGTTATGCGATAAAAATCTTTTAATTATAATGTACCATACATACTGACTATAACATGGCAAACCTTTTCTTTCTCCCCGGTGCTTTTTTGAGTGTGGATAACTTTTTATTAAATAAAGATGTATT
>CBIGQT010000335.1:0-4127 GCA_966191655.1 uncultured Ginsengibacter sp. | reverse complement strand
GTTCTGTTTTGATAACTTTTCAGCCACTCATTCATAAAATACCAACCGACCGGGATAGCTATTGCACAAGACAACAAAACAAGAATTACAAAATCTTTTGAAAGCAATCTCCATAAATTAAACACACTTGCGCCAAGAACTTTTCTTACTCCGATTTCTTTCACTCTTTGCTCCGCGGTGAATGATGCCAAACCAAAAAGCCCGAGGCATGAAATGAAAATTGCCAGCACTGCAATTATTGCAGCGAGATTGCCTACCAACTCTTCGTAATTAAATTTCTTTGCGTATTCTTCATCGGCGAAATGATATTCAAAAGGATAAGCAGGATTGTATCTTTCAAAAATCGGTTTCATTAAAGCAAGAGCTTGTGATGCAGACATGTTAGGGTTTAACCGAACATCCACATGACCTACCCAATCTTTATTAAATATAATGGTGAGTGGCGAGATTGGACGATAAGGTGATTCCATTTGAATATCAGGTATCACGCCAACAACAGTCATAGGCTTATCGTTCCATTTCAATTGTTCGCCAACAGGATTTTTTAATCGCATGCGTTTTACTGCAGCTTCATTTAAAATAACAGAATTAGAGTCTGCAAAATCTCTTGAAAAATCTCTGCCTGCCAATAATTTTATACCTAATGTTTTTGTATAATCGTAAGTAGTGGTTATTGTTGAGAACAGCACAGATTTTTCAACAGGTTGACTTCCTTTCCATTCCCATCCATTGTTATTGCTTTGGATTTCTGACGGAGATGAATTGCTTTGGCATATCGAAACTGCTGCACCTGAACTTAGCAATTCCTGACGAAGTGATTCAATATGTTTGGCGATATCAGCAGACCAATATACAGAGATCAATCCTTTATTATTGAACCCGATAGGTTTGTTCTTTCCATATTGTATTTGCTGATAAACGACGATCGTTCCAATCATCAGCACCACTGAACTCGCAAATTGAATCACCACTAATATTTTGCGTGGCAATGAACTTCCTTTACCTGCTTTTAAATTTCCTTTTAGTACACGTACCGGGTTGAAGGAGGAAAGATAAAAAGCAGGATAGCTTCCTGCCAGCAAGCCGGTAACGATAGTGAATAAAATCATGATTAACCAAAAGATAGGATTAGCTACCTGCAGGCTCATTTCTTTATCGGTTAGCTTGTTGAAATAAGGCAAAGCAAGTATTACAATAACGAGTGCCAATAAAAACGCAAACGCAGCCATCAATACCGATTCATTTAAGAACTGGTTAATGAGCTGTTTTCTTCCGGAACCAACAGCTTTGCGAACACCAACTTCTTTTGCCCTTTTTTCAGATCGTGCAGTGCTTAGATTCATAAAATTGATACAGGCAATTAATAAAACAATAAGACCTAAAATGCCAAACATCCTGACATATTTTATAAAGCCTCCCGTGTTTTTGCCATTTTCAAAATCGCTGTACAGTCTCCATTTCGACATTGGATGAATAAACAATTCCGGTTTAATATGCTTCAATGTATTCTCATCAGTAAAATGAGAAATAACAACATCTTTCATTTTTGTGTTGATGCTTGCCGGCTTAGCATTGTTGTTTAATTGTATAAATAGTTGCCACGAATTATTTCCCCAGTTTGTTTTGTGATATTGCTTTACCCACGAATAAATGCTTTCCTGCAACTGAAAAGGAATTAAATAATCAAAAGAAAGCGAACTGTTTTTAGGTTCTTTGTCAACAACTGCTGTTACTTTCAAATCAGTTTGATTATCCAGTTTTATGGTTTTACCAATGGGATCTTCTTTGCCAAAAAGAATGCCAGCTGTTTCTTTAGTTAGTACAATTGAATAAGGATCGTGTAAAGGATCTTTGCTTCCTTCAAGTATGTTTAAAGAAAACATGGAAGCAGCATCTTCGCCAATAAAATGCCCGAACTTACTGATCTTTTTTTCACCGTAAACCAACGAACGTCTTTGGCCCCAATCGCACATCGCCACCGCTTTGAAATCGGGAAATTTATTTTTAAGTTCTTCACCCAATGGATAAGGAACAGCCTGCTGCGTGCCACGAAATCCATCAAAGGTCTGATGCATCATGACCTGGTAAATTGAATCGTAATTTTTAAAATTCTTATTGGCAGAAACTTCATCATATATCCATAAGCTAATGATCATTGCTACGGCCATACCCATTGCCAATCCGAGTATATTGATTATAGAATAAGTTTTATTCTTTATGATGTTTCTCCAGGCGATTTTGAAATAATGGCCCCCTCTAGCTCCCCCAAAGGGGGAGAATTTTATGATACTCATATTTTATAATTTACCGTTTGCATAATTGAAGCCTTTCTTAAAGTCCCCCTCGGGGATTTAGGGGCTATTCGGTTCTTAAATCTACCTGTCGGTAGACAGGCTTTTCACAGGGTTAGCCACCGCTGCTTTTATTGCCTGGAAGCTAACCGTGAGTAACGCAATTAAAATCGCGAGAATACCCGCAATTACAAACACCCATGCACTTATATTTATCCGGTAAGCAAAATCCTGCAGCCATGCATGCATGGCCCACCATGTAACAGGAACTGAAATGATAAAAGCAATCCCCACCAGCAATAAAAATTCTTTTGATACCAGCAGCAAAACATTTTGAACAGAAGCGCCCAACACTTTTCTGATGCCAATTTCTTTCGTACGTTGTTCTATTACAAATGCCGAAAGCCCAAACAAACCAAGGCTTGCAATGATGATTGCAATAATGGCAAACGCAGAAAATATTTGTTGCGTGCGAATTTCACTTGCATACAACTTCGCAAAATTATCATCTAAAAAAGTGTAGCCTAACGGGCCATCGGGTTTAAAAGAATCCCACTGTTTTTTGAGATCAGCAAGAAACCCTTTCACGTCCGCTGTTTTTATTTTTAAAATTAGTCCGCCAAAATTTCCATTAAGCCTCATCATAAGCGGGGCAACTTTGTCTTTAACTGAAGCGTAATTGAAATCTGCGACTACACCTATTACTTTATATTCATGCTGACCGGAGCGAACAATTGTTTTACCTATTGGATTCGTGTCGCTCCAGCCGAGCTCACGAACTGCAGCTTCATTAATAACTACACCAGTTGAAGAATCCGTGGGAAAATCTCTTGAAAAATTTCTTCCGTTAACAATTTTGATTCCTAATGTTTTCAGGTAATCATAATCCACATGATAAATATTTCCATGAATTTCTTTGCCATTTCCATTTTCATCTTTCGGATATATTTCTGTGCCATCCATCATAACACCACCCGGAACATTCCTCGAGATAGACGCTGAAAGTACGCGATTGTCCAGCAGCAATTGTTGTTCAAAGGCAGCTTGATTGTTGCCTAACAATCTTGCATCCTGCAGGTACAATACCTGCTCTTTATCATAACCTAATTTTTTGTTTTGCATATAATGCAATTGCTGGTATACGATAATGGTCGCAATTATTAATGCGATTGAAACAAAAAACTGGAAGACAACCAGCGAGCTGCGCAGCGGTTTCCTTTGCGAACCATTTGCCACCGCCGAACCTTTTAAAACTTTAATTGTATTGAACGATGATAAAAAGAATGCAGGATAAATGCCCGCGATAATTCCTACCAGCAAACTCAAACCCAGCATTACCAAAATAAATTTATAGTCCAGGAAAAAATCGAAGCCGATATTTTTGTTGGCCAGTTGATTGAAGTAAGGCAACAATAAAAGTATCAGTGCATACGCACACAACATAGCAAATAAAGTGAGCAGCACCGATTCGCTGAGGAACTGCCCGATCAATTGTTTTTTTACAGAACCTAATACTTTTCTTATACCCACTTCTCTTGCTCTTTTAAATGCACGTGCAGTAGAAAGATTGGTGAAGTTTACGCAGGCAAGTAAAAGAATAAAAATCGCCAGCGCTGAAAAAATATATACATATTGAATATCGCCGCCCGGCTCCAGTTCATATTTGGTATGGGAGTATAAATGAATGCGGGTAAGCGGCTGCAATGAAAAGACAAAGGTGTTTACTGATTTCTCTGCTTCTGCCAAACTCACGCCCATATCATGCTGAATTTCGGGTACCACATATTTGGCAACCAACTGTGGAAACTTTGCTTCAAGTTTTTTCGGGTCTGCATT
>CBIGQT010000334.1:0-4136 GCA_966191655.1 uncultured Ginsengibacter sp. | reverse complement strand
TTACAAGCGAGCCGGAAAAGTAAAAACAGGTACTATTGAAGCTTAAGAGAAATAATATAAGAGAAAAAGCTTTAGATACAAAAAAGCGGCAACAAGATTTGAGAAAGAATACTCATTGCTCCCGCTGTCAATATTAAAGTTCTAGCTAAGCATCCTTACGAAAGAGATGAAGGAATATTGGTTAAAAAGTAGCATGTATTGAGTAAATCTAAGAGTATAATATTTCAATCTAAGAGTATAATATTTCAATCTAAGAGTATAATATTTCAATCTAAGAGCATAATATTTCAATCTAAGAGTATAATATTTCAATCTAAGAGCACAACATTTCAATCTAAGAGCACAATACCTCCATCTAAGAGCACAACATCTCCATCTGAGAGCATAAAATGTCTATCTAAGAGCATAAAAATTCCTGCAATGAGGGAAATTTAAGTCAAATATTTCTGACTGCAACGTCCAGTCAATGTGTGTTTCAGCTATTTCCCACGCCATCTTTCAACTTCAAGCACTGCAGCCAGGCACAATATAGCCGATTGATGGAGATTGTTTATCTAAACTTATAATAGTTCAGGGCAACGAGTATATTTGATACTTCTTAGTAGATGCATAAATAAATTTGATGAGCTTTGTCGCATAGCCTTTAGCGTTAGTTATGCCTTGTGCCTGTTCAGAATCCTGCAAACGAATGAAGTCCAAATTTTAATTTATACTTTTAAATTATGAAGAAATTAATACTAATCTTTCTTTTATTTACCTGCAATTATACATTTGCATTTGACAAAACTCAACAACATAAAACGTTTAAACCACCATTTCAGGGCAAAAGACATTTTTGTTCAACAGAAAGTAAACAGGTTTATGATGTTGAAATAAAAGGAAACAATGTTGTAATTTCTTACGAAAAAATTAAAATAAAAAGGTGTCTTTAAAAATGGCTTGCTTTTTACTAACGACCCGGAAGAAATAGAATACAGGCATAATGCAGGTAAGTATAATTATGGAAAATATTATGTTATTGGAGCAGATTATTTTAGCATATTAGATTCAGAAAACGGAGAATATTTTTATCATCAGCTATGCAAAAATTAATTACCGGACATAATCAACCTGCATACAGTTTGCGGCAACTAATTTTCTATTTCCTGAAATTAGGCACGACAGGATTTGGCGGCCCCGTTGCGTTAGTAGGTTATATGCACAAAGATCTGGTTGAAAATCGTAAGTGGATTTCAGAAGAAGAATATAAACAAGGGTTGGCTTTGGCACAATTAGCACCGGGACCTTTGGCAGCTCAATTGAGTATTTATTTAGGCTTTGTTCATTACCGTATTTTGGGAGCTACTTTGGCAGGAATTGTTTTTGTAATTCCTTCCTTTATCATGGTTGTGTTGCTGGGTATGGCTTATAAATTGTATGGCGGCCTTCCATGGATGCAATCTGTTTTTTATGGTGTGGGGGCGGCTGTTATCGGTATCATTGCAAATAGTTCTTACAAACTCACCACGAAGTCAATTGGCAAATTCAATATTCAATCTTTCAAACAAAACTGGTTGCTTTGGTTGTTTTTTTTTACAGCAGCAGCCATTACTTTTTTTACTCAGCAAGAACAGGTTTTGTTATTTATAGCAGCAGGTCTTTTGTATATGTTTGTAAAAGCCCCACCAAAATGGATAAATAAATCCGCAACAAATGGCATCGTTCTCTTACAAATCGGTTTTTGGAAGTATGAAGGTTCTACACTTACAAAAATTGCTATCTTTTTTACCAAAGCAGGCGCCTTTGTTTTTGGTAGTGGGTTGGCTATCGTTCCTTTTTTACACTCAGGTGTTGTAACAGAAAATCACTGGTTAACTGAACAGCAATTTGTAGATGCAGTAGCAGTTGCTATGATTACACCCGGACCTGTTGTTATCACAGTAGGTTTTATTGGTTATTTGGTTGCAGGCTTTCCCGGGGCTTCGGTTGCCGCATTCGCTACGTTTTTGCCTTGTTATTTATTTACCATCGTTCCGGCACCATATTTTAAAAAGATAGCTAAGAACACGTCAATAAAAGCATTCGTTGATGGTATTACCTCCGCTGTGGTCGGGGCCTTGGTAGGCGCTGTAATTGTTATTGCAACAAGAAGTATTTTAGATATTCCAACTGCTTTAATTGCAATTGGAGCAATTCTTGTTTTAATTTATGTAAAGAAGTTGCAGGAGCCATATATCATTTTTGTTGCAGCAATAATCGGAATAATTCTAAGAACATTTTTGTAAGTAATGAAACAACCAAAACTTTTTTTCACAGCAATTATTTCCACTTGTTTCTTATTCAACGGATGCAACGCACAAATACAAAACAATTCTTTGAAATTAATTGTATCAATTTCCTTACCTGATGTAAGCGGACGGATTGACCATTTAAGTTTTGATGCAAAGCATCAAATAATCTTTGTTGCAGCCTTAGGAAACAACTCTGTTGAAGTGATTGATTTGAAAAACAAAAAAGTCATTCACACCATAAAAAATTTACACGAACCACAGGGAGTATTTTTTATTCCAGAAAGCAATTCCATTTTCGTTGCCAATGGTAATAACGGTGAGTGCGATGTTTTCAATGCAGAGACTTTTCAAAAAATTACTGCAGTAAAATTACCGGGTGATGCTGATAATGTTCGTTATAATGCAGCAGAGAAAAAAATTTACGTCGGTTATGGCAGTGGTGGCATTGCAATTATTGATGCAACTACTTTCAAACTTGTTACTCAAATAAAACTTTCAGCACATCCAGAAAGTTTTCAAATCGATAAGGCAGCAAAAAAAATTTACGTAAATGTTCCGGATGAAAAGCAAATTGAAATTATTGACTTAGAGAAAAACATTGTAGCCGTTAAATGGAAAATGAACGATGCAACTTCAAATTTTCCAATGGCTTTAGACGAAACAAACCATCGCTTGTTTATTGGTTGCAGGCACCCCGCAAAACTTTTAATTATTGACACACAAACAGGAAAAGCAATTGCTTCTTTTTCTATTGACAGCGATACAGATGATATTTTTTACAATCCTCAGACAAAAGAAATTTATTTGAGTTGTGGGGGCGGCTACATTGATGTTTTTAAACAAGCAGATGCAAACACCTACTCAGCAAATGGAAAGATTGCTACACATTCCGGAGCACGAACTTCACTTTTCATTCCTGAACTCAATCAATTAATTGTAGCTTCACCCTCAGGGTTTAACAACAATGCTTCCTTATTAATTTACGATATAAAATAAAGGGTATGAAAAAAATACTTATTTCTGTTTTAGCTATTATAAATGTTATTTACAGTTTTTCGCAAGTAGATAGCACGGCACTTAATAATGTATTCGGAAAAAAAGGTTCAGTTCAGGGAAACGTTTACAAGATTACTTATCCTCGTTCTGATTTAAAAGTAAAGGTTGGCGACTTTCCAGTTGCGCCAGGACTTGCACTTGGTACCTGGATTGGGATAATAAATATGGGCGGTCAGGCAATGATGATGGGCGACCTTGTTTTGCTTGATTCTGAAGTGCCCAAAGTGATTAATAAACTGATGGAAGAAAATCTTGAAATAACTGCAATACACAATCATCTTATAAATGAAACACCGGCGGTTAAATACATACACTATCACGGGCAAGGTGACCCTGTTAAGTTAGCACAGGAAATAAAAGCAGTTTTGCAGGTTACAGGAACACCACTTGCTCCCCCTGCTGCTCAAACACAAATGCAAAGTATTGACTGGAGTAAAGTAACAGCTATACTTGGTACAACAGGTAAACAAAATGGGATGTTATTACAATACAGTTTTCCACGCAATGAAAAGCTTACAGAAAGTGGAATGGAAATGCCGCCGTCAATGGGTATGGCAACTGCAATCAATTTTCAGATGGATGGAAATCGTGCGGCGATTACCGGCGATTTTGTATTGCTGGCAGATGAAGTAAATCCTGTAATAAAAGCATTTACAGAAAATGGTATAATGCCTACAGCTATACACAGCCACATGTTGCATGATGAACCACGTTTATTCATGATGCATTTTTGGGCAGTAGGCGAACCAGAAAAGTTGGCAACAGGATTAAAAGCAGCATTAGATAAAACGAATTCAAAGAAATAAAAAA
>CBIGQT010000333.1:0-4155 GCA_966191655.1 uncultured Ginsengibacter sp. | reverse complement strand
ATTGAAGAAATATTGCTTGAAATTTTGCCGGAAGCTTTTGCTGTTGTAAAAGAAACTGCCAGGCGTTTCAAAGAAAATGCTGAACTGGAATCTACAGCAACAGAGCTTGATAAAACATTTAGCTTAACAAAAAAATACATCAGCATCTCTGGAGATAAGGCCATTTATAAAAATACATGGACGGCTGGCGGAACCGAAATAACCTGGAACATGTTGCATTATGATGTGCAGCTTATCGGAGGTATTGTTTTGCATCAGGGCAAAATTGCGGAAATGGCTACAGGCGAAGGTAAGACGCTTGTTTCCACATTACCTGCATATCTGAATGCACTTGCGGGAAACGGAGTGCACATTGTGACCGTAAATGATTACCTGGCCCGTCGTGATAGTGAATGGAACGGCACCTTATTTGAATGGCTTGGGCTTACGGTAGATTGCATTGATAAGCATGAACCTAACAGTGATGATAGACGAAAAGCGTACAATAGTGATATCATTTATGGAACCAACAATGAATTTGGTTTTGATTATCTCCGCGATAACATGGTTCATACTCCGGATGAAATGGTCCAGGGAAAGCATCACTTTGCAATGGTGGATGAAGTGGATAGTGTGTTGATTGATGATGCAAGAACGCCATTAATCATTTCAGGCCCGGTGCCACGCGGTGACCAACAGGAATTTGACCAGATGAAGCCACGTGTGGAAAGAATTGTAGAAGCACAGAAAAAAATTACGAGTGGATTTCTAATTGAAGCAAAGAAAAAAATTGCAGAAGGAAATGACGATCCGAAAGATGGCGGGCTTGCCTTGTTTCGTGCACATCGCGGCCTTCCAAAAAATAATGCGCTTATAAAATATTTGAGTGAGCCCGGAATGAGAGTTAAACTTCAGAAAACTGAAAATTATTATCTCTCCGATCAGCAAAAAAATATGCCCACAGTTGACCAGGAACTTTATTTTCATATTGATGAAAAAAATAACCAGGTCGAGCTCACTGACAAAGGAATTGCATTAATAACAAAATCCGGTGAAGATCCTGATTTCTTTATTATGCCAGACATAGGAGTTAAACTTGCTGAGATTGAAAAAAGTAATTTATCTGCAGAAGAAAAATTACAGCAGAAAGAAGTTTTATTAAATGATTATTCAGTAAAAGCTGATAGAATTCATACGGTTCAGCAATTATTAAAAGCCTATACACTTTTTGAAAATGATGTAGAATATGTGGTAATTGAAGGGCAGGTAAAAATTGTAGATGAACAAACCGGCCGTATCATGGAAGGGCGTCGTTACTCTGATGGATTGCACCAGGCAATAGAAGCAAAAGAAAATGTAAAAATTGAAAGCGCTACGCAAACCTACGCTACCATTACCTTACAGAATTATTTTAGAATGTATCATAAGCTTGCCGGTATGACAGGTACTGCTGAAACTGAAGCTGCGGAATTCTGGAGTATTTACAAACTGGATGTGGTTTCTATACCTACTAACGTGCCGGTTATACGAAATGATACACAGGATCTCGTGTATAAAACCAAGCGTGAAAAATTAAAAGCAGTAATTGATGAAGTAGAAAAAATGCGTGCGGCAGGCAGACCTATACTTGTTGGTACCACATCAGTTGAAGTGAGTGAATTGCTTAGCAGGATGATGAAACAAAAAGGTGTTCAGCATAATGTATTGAATGCAAAACAACACGCTAAAGAAGCGCAGGTGGTTGCTGAAGCGGGGCTTGCAGGAGCAGTTACCATTGCAACAAATATGGCTGGCCGTGGTACTGATATTAAGCTTGGCGCCGGTGTAAAAGAAGCAGGCGGGTTAGCTATTTTAGGAACTGAAAGGCATGAAAGCCGTCGTGTAGACAGGCAGTTGCGTGGCCGTTCAGGAAGACAGGGCGATCCGGGAACTTCACAATTTTTTGTTTCATTGGAAGATGACCTCATGCGTATGTTTGGCAGTGAAAGGATTGCATCTCTCATGGATAGGATGGGTTACAAAGAAGGGGAAGTAATTCAGCATAGCATGATTTCTAAAAGCATTGAGCGTGCACAAAAGAAAGTGGAAGAAAATAATTTCGGCATAAGAAAGAGATTGCTGGAGTATGATGATGTAATGAACAAGCAACGTACCGTAATCTATGGAAGACGCAATCATGCTTTGTTTGGAGAACGTCTTGCGCTCGATTTGGATAATGCATTTTATTCTGTTGCTGAAGGGTTAATAATTTCTTTTAAAGAAATTAGTGATCATGAAGAATTCAAATTAGCTGTGATTATGAATCTTGCTATTGATACTTCAATAACAGCTGAAGAACTCGATAAGGACGATCTTCATACGCTTACAAATCGTTTATACGAAGAAGCAAAAGAACATTATAATCAAAAGAACAGGGCAATGAATGAACAAACATTGCCTGTAATGAAAAATATTCGTAAAGAACAGGGGTCTCATATTGAAAATGTAGCGGTACCTTTTACTGATGGTAAAAAAGCGATGCAGGCTGTTGCCAATCTTGATAAAACAATTGAAACAAATGGCGCCGAACTTTCTAATGCGCTGGAACGTAATATCACACTGGCTTTGATTGATGATGCGTGGAAGGAGCATCTTCGTGCAATGGATGACCTGAGGCATAGCGTTCAATCGACTGCCGGTTATGAGCAAAAAGATCCATTGGTAATTTATAAGATCGAGGCCTTCAATGCGTTTAAGCAATTAAATGATAAGGTGAATAAAGACATTGTGAGCTTTTTGGCACATTGCAGCATACCGGTAGAGCAAAATCAAAGCGGGCGAATACATGAAGAAAGAAGAAGAAAAACGGATATGAGCAAAATGCGCCAGCGTAAAGAAGAATTCGCCGGAGCCGGCGCAGGTCCTGAATATCTTTCGCAGGAAAATGACTATATAGATCCTTCAGAAAATATAAAGCAGGAACCTGTTAAAGTTGGCCCCAAGATCGGAAGAAACGATCCTTGTCCATGTGGCAGCGGAAAGAAATACAAGCAATGTCATGGAAGGGAAGCTTAATCAATACATCGACCACACCATATTAAAACCTACAACCACATTAGCAGAGGTTGAAAAGGTCTGTGCTGAAGTAAGAGAATATCAATTTGCTGCTGTATGTATTCCTCCATTATTTGTTCTGAAAGCAAAAGAATTGCTTCAAAATTCAAATATAAAAGTTGCAACGGTTATTGGTTTTCCGTTTGGCTATAACGCAATAGAAGCGAAAGTTGCGGAAATTGTATTGGCAATGGTTGACGGCGCAGATGAACTGGATATGGTTATTAATATTTCAGCCATAAAAAATAGTGACTGGAATTTTATTGCCAATGAAATAAACACCATTATGCCGATTATAAAAAGTAAGTCCAAAATTATAAAGGTTATTATTGAAAGCGGAATTTTAACTGATGATGAAATTATAAAATGCTGTGATATCTATGGTGCGGCAGGAGTAGATTTTGTAAAAACATCAACCGGTTATGCTGAAAAGGGAGCAACCGTTCATGCTGTAAAACTCATAAGAGCACATCTTGCTAATTCAATAAAAATAAAAGCCAGTGGTGGCATTAAAACTTACGACTTTGCAAAAGAGTTAATCGAAGCAGGGGCAACAAGGCTGGGATGCAGCGGCAGCGTCGAAATTATGAAAGAAATGATGTTGTCGAAAAATTAAAATTTTACAGGCTTACAACCGCTTTTAGTAAAAGGACATCTGGAAATAAATAAAGGATAAGAATGGTATCTTTTTTGCCAATACAAATATTATGAAACAACTACTTATTGCATTTCTTCTTTTTGCAAGTTCTCATTCAATTGCGCAGGTTGCCGATACATTAGCAGCAAATAAAATTATCGTGCACCAGGATTATCGTATGGATATTTTAGCAAGAAAAGAATCTGAAATCAATACGGCTATTCTTAAAGAGCAGGCAAGAATTGCCAATGGATATCGCCTTATGATCTTGAACACTAATGACAGGGCTTACGCTATGAAAGTGAGAGGTGAATTGCTTCAAAAATATCCTGACCAAAAAACATACATGTGGTTTGCAAATCCATATATTAAAATAAAATTTGGAAATTTTAAGACCCAGGATGAGGCCAACCCTTATAAAAAAGAAATCAGTAAAATGCTTGACG
>CBIGQT010000332.1:0-4174 GCA_966191655.1 uncultured Ginsengibacter sp. | reverse complement strand
TAAGGCTTTGTTGATATAGTCCCTTGCTAAACTGGCAAGAGATTGCTCTTCGTCGGTTAGCATAAATTGCGACTTATAATTGTATAATTTTCTGTTTGAAAAAGGATAGTCATTTTCCATTGTTGTTCCAAGTTTTTCAAGGGTAGAAAAGTAACCATACATTTCACGCTCTGCCTGATCAAACATATCTCTGCAAAATAATATCAGCATCGAATCGCAATTGGCTTCGGGATTATCATAAACCTTTCCCATAAAATAGTATTTGGGACCATCCAAGCTCCAATTGGGGTACATTTCCAGGTGAGCAAAATCGAATTTTATTCCATGTTTTTTATAAGCCAGCAAAAAGCTGTCGATTAATTTTGTGTAAATACGCGGATACAAATACCCCTGGCCCTGTGCCCAATCGTGATTGCCCACTCTTTTTGATATTTTCGAGTAGGCATCTATGGTAGAATCGTTAAACCTTTTATCACCAATGGCATTAGCAAGTTGATAGGTTGTTATGGGAAGTATATTGTCCCTAAGGGGAAACGAAGGATAATTTCCAACATTGCTGTAAAGGTTGTACACAATTGTTTTTGTTGGGAAATAAACTTTAAAGCTATCAGCCAATTTATTGAGAAAAGCCGCATTCATGTCGCTATATTGCTGTACAGTATAATTGCCGGAATAACCTCTTTTAGAATCCATAACACCAAACGAAATGTAGTTTTGATTTGGGTTCGCTTCAAAAAATTTTCTTGAAGAATATAAAGCCGCATTTACCAATGTTGGGGCCGTAAAATCCGGCTCCCAGTCTTGCGCCTGGATTGATTTAGGACGGCCCGCTGAATATACTTCCGGGTAAAGCTTTAAAATGCTTGAGTCATAAAAGCGACGTGTCATTGTGTGTTGGTCGAGTCCTAAGTCCTGATCGTAAACGTTGGAATGATATTTCGCCCACACGTAAGCGTCTGATCCGAGAAAGCCTGTAGAAAATATTAACGCATACGGCTTATGATGTATGTTAAGTTTTTTCGGTATGAAAACACTATCCACTCTTTTTGATGTAAATAAATCAGTGGGTAAATAAAATCTCACGCCACAAAA
This sequence comes from uncultured Ginsengibacter sp., assembly GCA_966191655.1. Lineage (GTDB taxonomy): Bacteria > Bacteroidota > Bacteroidia > Chitinophagales > Chitinophagaceae > Ginsengibacter. The sequence goes on along the minus strand of CBIGQT010000332.1, from coordinate 3,082 downwards.
CACATCTAAAAAATAAACTACTCCCTGGTAGGTGTCGCCGCTTATCTCAATAGTTTCCTCATTTCTCTTTATTGAAAATTCATTGCCTCCTGTCTGATTAACAATAATAGTGTATAAAGCACTATTACCGCCATTGAAACCTCCATACTTTTTCAACGTATTAATTGCATAATTTTCGTTGCCAATCACTTTCACTTTAGATCGGTCCAGGTAATCCATGGCAAGTTTTAGCTTAATGTCGGTATTCTCTGTTGTACTATTATCGCGATTACTTATATCGGTTTTTTTATCAAAATTAAAATTGAATAAGGGCAGCGCCAGCAACAGGATTAATATTTGTTTCATGGTTTATAATTATTTCCTGGTTAAATAATTTATGGCGGTAAAAGGTGCGAAGAATAATTACTGGAAAGCAAGCCTTTTTAACGTGCAAAACATTTTACTTTTAAAGATAAAATTATTGAAATCTTTGTGCATCCAAACCATTTTTGCATTTCCTTTGCTACGTCCTTTATGTTTAGTTAACAAGCTTTGTTCAAAACAAAGTTTACCAAACTTCAATGCACTTAAAAAAATAATTCCGATTCAACTTATCTTCGCCGCATTGATATATTGAATCATAATTATTTAACATGATAATTCCATTACAAATAAAGCGATGAATACACTTATTGTTAATGCCTCTTTACAAAATAAAAATATGATTGACTCTCTCGAAAAAATCCCGGTGTGGATTTTTAACACGCCAAAGGAAGGCTCACAGAAGGTAGCACGTATAATTTCTGATCTTATAAAAGAAAAAAATGCAGCAGGAGAAAAAGCCGTGATAGGCCTTGCAACAGGCTCTACGCCAAAGTCATTATATGCTGAGTTGGTGAAGTTGCACCAGGAAGAAGGATTGAGCTTTAAAAATGTTATCACGTTCAACCTCGATCAATATTATCCTATGGAGCCGGATGCACTCAATAGCTATCACTATTTCATGCGCAAATATTTATTTGAACAAACTGATATTGATCCTGAAAATTATTTTTTACCAAACGGATTAATTCCAAAAGAAAAAATAAAAGAGCATTGTGCCGATTATGAAAAGAAAATTGCAGATGCCGGCGGAATTGATCTGCAGATTCTCGGAATTGGAAACAACGGGCACATTGGTTTTAATGAACCAGGCTCACCTGTTTATTCGAAAACACGATTGGTTACTTTAGAAAATTCTACCAGAATTGCCAACTCTCATGAGTTTGGAAATATTTCACAGGTGCCCCGTATGGCAATAACGATGGGCATCAGCACCATTATGAAATCGCATCGTATTATTTTAATGGCATGGGGTAAAACAAAAGCGCCTGTTATTCAAAAAGCAGTGGAAGGAAAGCCAACGGAAGAAATACCCGCTTCTTTATTGCAAAATCATGACAACTGCACTTTCGTCGTAGATGAATTTGCAGCTTCTGAATTAACAAGATTTAAATCGCCATGGCTAACGGGTGAATGCGAGTGGACACCCGATATTGTTAGAAGAGCCGTTATAGATCTTGCCCTAAAGTTGGGGAAACCGGTGTTGAGTCTAACCAATCATGATTATAATGAATTTGGCTTGAGTGATTTATTAGTCGACAAGGGAGATGCCTACGAAATAAACCTGGAAGTATATTATATGTTGCGTGACAGTATCACAGGTTGGCCGGGCGGTAAACCTAATTCCGCAATGCCGCATCATCCTGAAAGAAGTATTCCGTTTCCGAAAAAAGTACTCATTTTCTCTCCGCATCCTGATGACGATATTATCAGTATGGGTGGCACTTTCATGCGCCTTCACGACCAGGGACACAATGTGCATGTGGCTTATCAAACGAGCGGTAACATCGCGGTTACTGACGAATTTGTGACCCGTTTTCTTGATTTTACTGTTGGCTTCGAGAAAATTTTTGACATAGATACTACAATCAGCAAAACAATATTAAATAAAGCTACTGCGTTTATCACCGAAAAAAAAGCCAGTGAAAAAGACACCAGTGAAATAAGGAGCATAAAGGGTTTGATACGCCGCTGCGAAGCGAGAGCCACCTGTAAATATGTTGGGTTGACAGAAGAACAGATTCATTTTATGAACCTGCCTTTTTATGAGACCGGAACCATCGAAAAAAAGCCTATGAGTGATGAAGATGTACGACTAACGGTGGAGCTTATGCGTAAAATAAAACCACAACAGGTTTTTTGTGCAGGAGACCTCGCTGATCCTCATGGTACACACAAAGTGTGTTTGGATATCGTTCTGGCTGCATTAAATGTTATTAAAGAAGCTGGCGACGAATGGCTGGCAGACTGCTGGATCTGGTTATACAAAGGCGCCTGGGAAGAATGGGATATAAGCGAAATTGAAATGGCCGTACCCATGAGCCCTGACCAGGTGAGAAAAAAACGTTATGGTATTTTTATTCATCAGTCGCAGAAAGACAGTGTTCCGTTCCAGGGAAGTGATAACCGTGAATTCTGGCAACGGGCAGAAGAAAGAAATGCCAATACTGCGGATCTCTATGCAAAGCTTGGGCTAACAAGATATGCAGCAATGGAAGCTTTTGTAAGACTTCCGGTTTAAGATTTAAGAAAACTTTTATAAATAAATAGTTTAATCCGGCAATACCTTTGCCCATCCATGAAACGGCTACTGGCTTTTATTTTACTGTTGTCTCATATGAACACTTCAATGCTCCTGCCGCAGGCACCTGAAAATGATGTGTATGATAAAATGGTAACCAGGTTGATGACATCAACAGTATAGTAGAATTGGTGATGGTACACCTTGGCATCGATCATCATGCTGATGATGAAGACAATGACCAGGGACAAAATTTTCATATAATTAAAATATTTGAATATTGCTATCAGCCTATATTTAGCAATATTAAAACCGATGAATTTGCCATTAACAGGAAGTCTATGTTTGGTGAATATAAAGAAGGTAAAATACCGTCTGTTTCTTTCGATATAATTATCCCTCCTCCTAAGTTTACTGCTTAAGTAAACTATTTTATTAAAGGCAGAATACGTTTATTTCTTCCCTTTATTTTTTCAATCT
>CBIGQT010000331.1:0-4174 GCA_966191655.1 uncultured Ginsengibacter sp. | reverse complement strand
ATTTTGCAACACCGCTCCTGCCTTTGTTTTAATATTTAACTGTTTATAGATGCGTAAAGCTTTCAGGTAATAGTCCAGGGCCAGCGAGTCCTCATTTCCTGAATGATAATTTGCTGCTTTACTGCGATAAGCAGAGGCAAGTTTTTCCCCGTTGTTTAAATGTTGTGCCAGTGCGATAGCCTCATCAGCCATTGCAAGCCCGTTACCCGTACTTACGTCACTGTACTTGTAGCTTATATCAGTTAGCAAGTTTAATCTTGAAGTATCCTGCACGTTATGTTTTTTCAACTCATTCAATAACGAATCAAGCTGTTTTTGCGCAATGCAAAACTGATAGATGAAAGTAAAAAAAATAAGGAGTGACATTTTTACCATTACGTAAGTTTTTATAGCTCAGGGTAACAGCGTCTGTTCTTATTTCTTGCGGGGATAAAAAGATAATCATTCCTTTTGATTTTCTCAAAATTTAATACAAATAATAAATGAAGCGTCTCAAATAATAAATGGGGCTTTACCTGCAATGGGTGCATTATTAAGTTTACAACGAAAATGATTTTTGCAGACAAACTTTTAAATAATGCACAGGCAATGGAAATTTATTCTGATAGCTGTTGCAATAGGAATCATTTCTGTTCTTGCGCCCTGGGCCATCATATCGGCATTAGGCACAGACGTAGATATAGAAAGTTTTCACAAATGGAAGATTCCTGCACTTATCGTTTTTGTTGCCGTATCGGGTATTATTTATGCACTTCTCTCATTCATTTTTCGATATAAAAAATCTAATACTGCATTAGAGAAGAAATTGAAAGTATTGAAAAAGAAATAACAGTATAAAAACCCGAATTGACACAAGTTTTATTCCGACATATTTAAATACGTTTAGCATTATCAGTTATGATAAAATCTGTTTTATAAATATCCTTTAAAAAACTATCCCACTTTTTGTTTCCATAAGATTAAAAATTTCGTGATTCATTTTATTCATTATTAAAAAAATTTTTATGAAAAAGAAACAATTACTTTTTACTGTAATAGCCGCAGTGGCTATATGTTTTACTCAACAGGTTGATGCCAAAATATGGCGGGTAAACAATTTATCTAATTATGATGGAAGTACGCTGTGGGGCGATAATTTTGGAGGTACTCCTGCATACCCGGTTTTTAACCAGGTAAACCAGGCTGTTGCTTTTGGTATCGTTAATGATGGCGATACAATTCATGTTGAAGGGTCCACTATAACTTACGGTTTTGCTATTATAACCAAACACCTTGTAATTATTGGGACAGGTTATCTTCTTACTGATAACCCTAAGACATCGAATAATGTTTTAGAATCTAAAATTGCCAGAATTTATTTTAATGCCGGATCAGAAAACTCTCAGGTGATTGGAATGGATGTTGTGAGCGCAGGAAATGGTTCTGACCGCTATGTATATGTTAATGTAAATGGAATTACTGTAAAGCGTTGCCGAATTGAAGGAGGAATCGAATTTGGTTTTCCCCTGGCCGATGTCTATATTTTAGAAAACTTTTTCCCGAATATTGTCAATAGCAATGCTATTGCGACTAATGGCAACGGAGGGTTTGTGCCACCTACTGATATTGTTTTCAATAATAATATTTGTCAAAAAACATTAACATGGGGTACTCCAATAGCCAACCCAACCACATTGTGGCCAATATTGCAATGTAATAATAATGTATTTGATGGTCCTGATAACCTTGCCAACCCTAACCTCGCTTTTTCTACCAGCGAATTCAAAAATAACATCCTTATGCCTACGAACGCCATAACAAATATTGCTGCTTCCGCAGGTGTTATTGCTTATAACATAGGTACCATCTCTACGCAGTTTGGCACTGCTGATAATAACCTGGTTGTTCCTGCAATAACTACCTTATTTGTTACTTCAACTTCCGCCGATGGTAAATACCAGGTTGCTGCCGCATCACAGGCAAATAATACCGGTTCGGATGGTACAGATCGCGGTGCTTTTGGAGGAGCGGCGGCCATTAGTCGTTATACACTTTCGGGCCTGGCAGCTATACCCGTTATTTATCAAATTACTACACCAGGGGCTACTTCAACCAATTTGCCGGTAACCATCAGTGCAAGAACCATAAAATAATTTATCATGAAAAATTTTATAATCCTCTTGTTTTGCATGGGATTGAGTTTCGCTTCCCTGTCGCAAAATATAGTGCAGGCAGAATATTTTATTGATAAGGATTTAGGATATGGGAATAACAACCTTGTAAATTTAACTCCGGCTGCTGATGGCTCTTTTCCTCTAATCGTTCCCGTTAGTAGCTATCAGCCCGGCTATCATAAATTGTATATACGTACTAAAGATAGTGATGGAAAATGGAGCCTGGCTTCGAGAAGAAACATTGAAGTGCTGTCTTCAGAAGCTAAAACTACTATTGTAACCGGAGAATATTTTATTGATACCGATCCCGGTTTTGGAATGGGAATGCCAGTTACAATTGACAGTCCCGATTCTTCGGTCGTGCTTCAAAACTTTTCCGCCGCAACTACCGGTTTATCCGAAGGATATCATAAATTATATGGTCGCCTGATGGACAATTTGGGAAGATGGAGTATTACTTTCCGCAGAAACATGGAAGTATATAAAAACGAAAACAACAAGGTAATAAATGGGGAATACTTTTTTACAACTGATGAAGGTTTCGGCAATTGCTCTGCGGTAACGTTTACCGTTCCTGCTGCTGATGGATTATTCCAAATTAATATTCCACGCAATTCTATTCCTTTAGGCGCCGATACTTTATTTGTAAGAGTACGTGATGATATTGAAAACAGGTGGTCTATTACTCAAATCCTTGGCAACGTCGTCAGTGTGTTACCACTCACGCTCCTCAACTTCAATGTTATAAAGCAGGATAATATTGCGCAGATAAACTGGCAAACTGCTAATGAAGTAAATACTTCTCATTTCGATATACAACGCAGCACTGACGGAGTAAATTTTACAACTGTAGGAACTGTGAATGCCGCAGGGACTTCAGTTTTGAGGCGCGATTATACTTATCCTGATGATGTATCCGGCCTGTCAACCGGTAAGATTTATTATCGTTTGCAAATGGTAGATAATGATGGAAAATTTAGCTACAGCAAAGTTGCGTACATCACGATAGATGCTACCAATGTACATATTTCTATACATCCTAATCCTGCACACAATTATTTTATAATTAGTAATTATGATAACGCAGATATAAAGAATATGAGCATCCAGGTAAGAGATATAACAGGCAAAACACTCATCAGCCAAAAGTTCAACAATTCTGTAGAACAGAAAATAGATATTACAAACTTGTCGAAAGGCATGTATATAGTTAGCATTATTAGTCCGCACAATGTGCAGACGCAAAAGTTAATTGTAGAATAATTTTTATTTAGCTGCTAATAAAACCTGTAATCAATACTTACAGGTTTTATTTCTTAAACAAAAAATAAATGTGGTACAGAAAAAAATAAATGTGGCTTGAAAAAAATTATTTCAATCGATAGGTTTGTTTATAGTTCCTATTTATAAAATATTTAAAACACAAACTCATGAACGAACAACAAAGCAATGAGGCTGCCCCAATACCAGTAATTACCGAAGGGGTACAGCAAATTTCAATACCGGTAACAAATGCTTCATCGCAGGCTGCAGGAAATAATGTGTACGTTAATGATGTAAAATCTTTCTTTAAAAAAGATCTTTTACAAATTATTAAATCAATTTTTACTGAACCTATAAAAGGCACACTCGGCATATTTAACGGCGCCGGTAATGAAGCATATCAACAGGGGCTTATATTAATAACAACCACCATTGTATTTTATATTTTAGTTCCTTATATAATGGCGGGAAGCGAGATACGCTCTGTTATTGGCTTTGGTTCATTTTTCAAATTGGGCTTAAGTGCAGGCCTTGTATTGGTAATTATATCAGCGCTTACTTTTGGAATAAAAGCTGTATCAGGCAAACCTGATTTTAAAAAAGAATTACTTACAGGAGGGATGTGTGGTATTCCATTAATGTTGGTCCTTTTAACTGTCGCCATATTTATGATGTTTAATAAAGACGGCGTGAACTTTATGGATCCGGAATCTCTTATACACCAGGGCTTGATTTCAGGCATTATATTATTGTACCTC
>CBIGQT010000330.1:0-4193 GCA_966191655.1 uncultured Ginsengibacter sp. | reverse complement strand
TGACAGTGAATCACGGAATTTCTGCGCCTGCGATGCAAAATTTTAGTTTAATAAAACAGGAAAGATATTTGGGCGACCTTATCAGCTATTACCAACCAATTGCATAGAAATTATCTTAACTCATTTCTAAAATCTCGCTTACTTCTGTTTCCGGCAGTTGGGCATTTCTCATCGCAATTCCTCTTATTGCATTATCGCTAAATTCAATAAAAGCATTCTTAGAAATTGTATCATCACTCATCATTACGGGGATACCTATATCTCCGCCTTCGCGAATAGATTGCACTAACGGAATTTCGCCCAGGAAAGGAATGTCAAATTCACTCGCAAGTTTTTGCCCGCCATTTTTGCCAAAAATATAGTATTTATTATCGGGTAATTCAGCAGGGGTAAAGTAACTCATATTCTCTACAAGCCCAATCACAGGCACTTTCAGGCCTGCCTGGCCAAACATGGCTATTCCCTTTTTTGCATCAGCGAGCGCTACCAACTGCGGAGTGGTTACTACGATTACGCCGGTAACCGGAACGGTTTGTGCAATGGTTAAATGGATATCGCCAGTTCCGGGTGGCATGTCTATAATTAAATAATCAAGGTCTCCCCAATCCACATCAGAAACAAATTGACGGATAGCACTGCTTACCATTGGGCCACGCCAAACTACTGCTTGTTTTTCATCTACCAATAACCCGATGCTCATTAATTTGATGCCATACCTTTCTAATGGAACTATCATTCCTTTTCCCTCCACATCATGCATTACAGGCCTCTCACCCCGAACACCAAACATAATATGAACACTTGGGCCATAAATATCCGCATCCATTAATCCTACTTTTGCTCCACCATCGGCAATAGCAAGAGCAAGGTTAGAGGCAACTGTGCTTTTGCCAACTCCTCCTTTGCCACTTACGACTGCAATAATATTTTTTACTCCTTTTAAAATATCTTTTTTATCAGTACGCAATGAAGTAGTATTACTTGTAAAATTTATATTTACTTCAGCCTTATCATCTATCATTTTAATTGCTTCGATACAATCATTTTTTATTTTATCTTTCAGCGGGCAGGCAGGTGTAGTGAGTGTTATAGTGAATGAAATATCATTATTACTAATTTTAATATCGCTAACCATATTCAAAGTAACCAGGTCATTTTTTAGATCGGGTTCCTGAACGTTACGTAAAGCTTTTAATATCTCTTCCTCTCTCATGGTTCAATTTTTTGTTAAAAAGAAATTCTATCTGCAAATTTAAACATTGATGACTTTACTTTGTTTTTTTATTACAAGCAAACTGTACTTAAATTCGTTGTATTAAGTATGAGATACATAGATGAAAAAAATTTTACAATACCTTTTATTTCTTTTGTTCCTTGTTCCTTTGGCGGCAAAAGCACAGTTTGAAACTTATAAAGATTCAGTTGTGCAATTATACGGTGTTGTAATGTCGGCAGATAGTTTGAGAGCGCTGCCTTCTGTAAGTATCATGGTAAAAGGAAGAAACCAGGGAACTATTTCCAGCGAACAAGGTGTTTTTTCAATTCCTATTTTAAGAGGCGACGTTATAGAATTCACGAGCGTTTGTTATAAACCTAAGGTAGTAACTATTCCAAAAGATCTTGAAGGTAATCAGCAAAGCATGATACAATTAATGGTCGAGGACACTGTTTATCTGCCAGCTACTATTATCAAAAAACGTCCGACACGTGAAGAGTTTGAAAGAGATTTTGTAAATACAAAAGTTCCGGATGATGACCAGGAAATTGCACGCCAAAACTTATCGGAAGCCAATCTTAGGGCGTTGCGTGCAACTTATCCAACAGATGGACGAGAAGCTTCAAATTACTTCCTCAAGCAAAATGCGCAAAATCATTATTCTTCCGGCCAACTTCCCCCTCAAAATATTTTTAATCCGCTTGCCTGGGCAGAATTTATAAAAGCATGGAAAAGGGGAGATTTTAAAAATAAATCCGGCAATTAAAAAAATCTTGTCTTATCGTTTCTAAAAAAATCAAAATGCCCCGGAGGGGGCACCTTGAACTACTCTAATTGAAAAAACCCCTGTTATTAAAGAATACACACCATTTTTTTGATTTTATAGAAATTATCCCTTTGGTTTTGAAAAACACAATGCTCACTTTCCTTTTACAAAAATTGTCTAAATGTGCGACAAAAAATACGGGGAAAACATCGTTTTTTTTAGGGGATTTTTCCCGGTACTACTTTGCGAAAAAAGTTGTATTTAAATATTTTTTGTAATCCCGCTCCGCTGGCTTCGAGATGATTTATAATAAAAAATAGGCCCTGTTCAAACGAACAAGGCCTATTTTTTATGTCGTAGTTTATTAGTTATCCTTAGTTGGGTAACAAATTAATCTGGCAATTACTCTTCTATTTTCACTTTACCTTTCTGCTTTGCCATTACCTCTTCTGCTATATTGTTAGGTGCAGGGGAATAATGACTAAATTCCATTGTTGAAGTGGCACGTCCACTTGACAATGAGCGTAACTGAGTTACATATCCAAACATTTCACTTAAAGGAACTTTTGCTTTTATAACCTGAACACCATGTTTACTATCCATTCCTTCAAGCATACCGCGACGACGGTTAAGGTCTCCTGTTACATCTCCCATATATTGATCGGGGGTCAAAACCTCAATTTTCATTATAGGTTCTAATAAAACAGGTTTTGCTTTGCGGCCTGCTTCACGATAGCCCTGCTTGGAACAAAGCTCAAATGACATTGCATCCGAATCCACCTGGTGAAATGAGCCATCAAATACTCTAACCTTCATACTCTCCATAGGATAGCCTGCTAAAACACCAGTTGTCATTGCAGTTTCGAAACCTTTCTGTATCGCGGGAACAAATTCTTTAGGAATAGAACCACCAAATAGTCCATTTACAAACTGGAAATTTCCTTTTCCTTCTTTTAAAAATTCTTCATCGGCAGGGCCAATTTCAAAAACAATATCAGCAAATTTACCACGGCCACCAGTTTGCTTTTTCAATACTTCACGATGTTCAATAGTTTGTCGGAAAGCTTCTTTATACGCAACCTGAGGAGCGCCCTGGTTTATTTCAACTTTAAATTCGCGCTTCATTCTATCCACGATAATTTCAAGATGTAACTCGCCCATCCCACTTAAAATAGTTTGTCCTGTTTCTTCATCAGTCTTCACTTTTAAAGTAGGATCTTCCTCTACCAGCTTTGCAATTGCCATCCCCATTTTGTCAACATCAGCCTGCGTTTTAGGCTCTACGGCTACGGAGATAACCGGTTCCGGAAAAGTCATTGCTTCCAATATTATAGGATTATCTTCATTACAAAGCGTATCGCCCGTTTTAATATCTTTAAATCCAACCGCGGCGCCAATATCTCCAGCCTCGATAAAATCTACAGGATTTTGTTTATTGGCATGCATTTGCATTATTCTTGAAATTCTTTCTTTTTTTCCTGTCCGAGTGTTCAATACATAAGAACCGGAATCCAGGTGACCGGAATAAGCTCTAAAAAATGCGAGACGACCTACAAATGGGTCGGTCATTATTTTAAACGCCAATGCAGAAAACGGTTCTTTAGGATCTGGCTTACGTTCAATTTCTTCTCCATTATCAGGATTAATTCCTTTTACTGCCTCAATATCTTTTGGACCTGGAAGATACCTTACAATGGCATCTAATGCTGTTTGTACTCCTTTATTTTTAAAAGAGGATCCACACATCATTGGAATGATTGAAATATCTATCGTTGCTTTCCGAATGGCTTCATGAATTTCATCTTCAGTAATCGTATTTGGATCGTCAAAAAATTTCTCTAACAGTTTATCATCATAATCAGCAACGGCTTCAATAAGATGTTGTCTCCATTCATTTACTTCTTCTACCATATCTTCAGGAATAGGCACTTCTTTATAAGTCATACCTTGTGTAGCATCATCCCATACCATTCCTTTCATAGTTATAAGATCAACTACACCTTTAAAATTATCTTCAGCACCAATAGGTAATTGTAAAGGAACTGCTTTAGCACCCAACATTTCTTTCACCTGCTTTACAACATTCAGAAAATCTGCTCCTGCACGATCCATTTTATTTACAAATCCAATCCGTGGAACTTTATAGCGATTAGCCTGGCGCCAAACAGTTTCGCTTTGTGGCTCAACACCACTCACTGCACAAAATAATGC
>CBIGQT010000329.1:0-4199 GCA_966191655.1 uncultured Ginsengibacter sp. | reverse complement strand
TTATTTGCGATTGCCCGCGTCCATTTAAACATATCGCCGGTTGTGCTCCAGATGTCCCCTGCTGCGTAAGATACCGTTGAATCCCATCGCCAGGCAGACGCTTCTTTTTGAATTGAATCATTTAAAACCTGATAGCCCGTCGCGATGTTTGTATCACGTGAGTGTTTAAAGTCAAATAAGGAATGAGTCATTTGCAGCGGATTAAAAATAATATCCCGAACATTTTCTTCGTACGGCTTGCCGGTAACTTTTTCGATGATCAATCCCAATAAATAATAGCCGGAATTATCATAGCGAAATTGCGTGCCGGGTTTAAAATCGAGCTTGTGTTTAAACATGATATCAAGCGCCAACTGTTTATCTACCGGGTTACATACAATTGCAGAATCGCCTTCATCAATATCATTTGTATAATTATAAATGCCTGAAGTATGGGTTAATAAATTTTCAATCGTTATTTCAGCGGCGTATTTGAATTGCGGAAAATATTTATCGAGCTTATCTTTCACAGAAAGTTTTCCTTCTTCCTGCAATTTTAAAATTACGGTTGCTGTAAACTGTTTGGTGATGGAACCAATTTGAAATATGGTATTTGAATCATTTAAAACATGCGCAGCAAAATTTTTGTAGCCATAACTTTTCTGCAAAAGAATTTTTCCATGTTGTGCGATCAATGCATTTCCATTAAACCTGTTTTCCTTATTGGCGGCAAGTAAATACTCATCCAATTTTTGTGTCACGGAATCAACTTGTGCATTTGCTGTAAAAAGTTTTGCGGTTAAAACAATAATAAATGTGATACCCTTACAATTTTTTATGGTAAGTTTTATGTTCATCTTTCGAGAATTTTCTTGTTCTGTATAGCAATGTCCATTGCAAAAATATATTGATTTAATCGATGATCAGTCATTGCAGACTATTTAAACGGCATGATTCATAACAACCCGGGGGCCGCATTTATACAATAATAAATGCGGATTGGGAAAAAAGGGTTGCCAGTTCCCAAAGCTAAAGACCGTAGTGTCCCGTCCGGGTTTACACAATGTGGCGTTCAAATCTCAATAAACCATCAGTATAACCCCAATGCATAAACGAACTTAGAATGGAAGGGAGGTCAGGCTTTGAATATGTGCAAGTTACTTCGGCATTTGGGTCCTGGAAACTACTTTTTATGTAAAAGAGTCGTTAGTGGAGAATCCCGCCGGACAGTAAAACTCAGGAGATCAGAGGAAATCTTACCACTCAAAAATTCTTAACTTTATTAATTACCAAAGCCACTTCATTTAAGCAACAACTGAACTTATCATTTTAAATCCTGATAACATTGAAACGTAGAAATTTATTATTGCCATTCATCGGTTTTCTTTTTTTATTATCGGCCTGTTCCGAAAAAGATACAAATCAAACGACTTCAGCAAATGAAAACTGGTTACATGTTTCCGGAGACCAGGTCGTCAACCAAAAAGGTGACACGGTTCTCCTGCGTGGATTTGGATTGGGTGGAATGCTCCATATGGAAAATTTCATTGATGGCTATACCGGCAATGAAGAAGCCATGCGGGAAGGACTGAAAAATGTGTTGGGAGAAAAGAAATACGACCTGTATTTCGATACTTTTCTCAAAAGCTATTTCACCAACCCCGATGCTGCCTATATTCAAAGCCTTGGATTGAATCTCGTGCGCATTCCCATCAATTATCATCTTTTTGAAGATGATATGAATCCCGGTGTAATTAAGGAAGCATCATTCGCCTACCTTGATACGGTGATCAATCTGTGCGCCCGGCATCATATCTATACCGTTATTGATTTGCATGCTTTTCCCGGATCGCAGAATCAGCACTGGCACAGCGATAATCCCACTCATATAGCAAGGTTCTGGTTATATAAAGATTTCCAGGAAAGGGGGGTTCATCTTTGGGAAGTGATTGCGGAACGCTATAAAGATAATCCCTGGGTAGCCGGCTATGATGTGATGAACGAACCGGCTGACCCGACAGGAGAAGAACTTTTTTCTTATTATAAAAGATTGCGTGGGGCCATCCGGAAAATAGATTCTAAGCATATACTTTTTTTAGAGGGCGATAAGTATGCCACTGAATTTGGCAAATTCACGGAGATATGGGACAACGTGGTTTACACCAATCATGATTATGCCATGCCCGGTTTCATCTTTGGCGGGGATTATCCAGGCATTACCCGCAACCGGTATTATAATAAGGACACGCTTGAAAGAGATTTTTTGCAGAAAAGCGAATTCATGTTTTCTCACCATGTACCGCTATGGGTGGGTGAGTTCGGACCTGTTTATACCGGTGATTCGAAAAAAGATGAAATGAGGTACCAGGTATTAAAAGACCAATTGGCTTATTATAACAAATACAAAGTAAGCTGGTGTATCTGGTTATACAAGGATATGGGCCTGCAGGCTATCATGCATCAGAATGCAAACACACCCTACATAAAAATGGTGTCACCATTCCTGGCCCGCAAAGATTCTTTGGGCGCGGATGCATGGGGAAGCACAGATAAAAATATCAGGAATGTGATTGGGCCATTGGAAGATTTTATTAATAAAGAATTTCCCACTTATGATCCCTATCCTCACGGGCAGAAAGGTGAAATTGCCCTGCTGGTAAGGCATATACTTATTTCCGAAGCGTTGCTGCCGGAGTATTGCAACCTGTTCAAAGGTTTGTCAGATGATCAGTTGATAGCTCTTGCCCGGTCATTTCGTTTTGAAAATTATGTGAAACGAACGCGGTTGGAAGATATCCTGACCGGCCGTGAGAAATAGTAGGGGGCATTCGCCGGCAAAGAGGGCTTGTGCTACCTCTGTGGGAATGGACGGATATGCTTGCGCAGTTTTGGGAACACTCCATGAAGGCTAAATGAATACTATAAAATTTATAGTTTGAAGAAAATCAAAAGCTAAAAGCAATCAAATGAGAAATATAATCTTCGCAATCAATACGACGTTAGATGGCTGCTGCGACCATACCAAATTCTATCCGGATGAAGAAACGATGGAGTATTTTACGCACCTCACGCGGGACGCTGACACATTCCTCTACGGGCGTAAAACTTATGAACTGATGGTTCCTTATTGGCCCGACGTGGCGAAAAACCCTTCCGGGCAGGATGACAGAAAAGTTGATATCGAATTTGCCCGGGCATTTGACGCTGTGGATAAAATTATTGTTTTCTCACAATCATTAGACAGCCCTGAAGGAAAAAAAACGAGAATTGTTCGCACGAACCTTCGCGACGAAGTACTTAAATTGAAACAGGAACAAGGCAAAAATATTTTAACCGGTGGTGTAACCATTCCTTCACAACTTGCAGCGCTTGGTTTGATTGACGAATATCGTTTTGTGGTTCACCCGATAGTGGTAGGAGAAGGAAGGCGGTTGTTTGAAGGCATCAACCTGCGAGAGAAATTACAATTAAAATTGGTTGAGTCAACGGTTTTTAAGTCGGGGTGTGTTGCGCTTCGGTACCTGAAACAATGAGAGAAAAATCTTAGATAAAAAAGATATTTCAATAATCATAGCAAGTACATATTTGAAGGAACTCTTAGCCACCGTTGAACCGGTGCACTCAATTTGAACAACTGCTTTTTTAAGCGTCATTTTATCTTTTTTGCAGGTAGAAAAGGTGAAAATAAAAATCATCGAAAGCAGGAAAATAATTGTACTGATGTTGTTTAATTTGTTGCTCATGTTTGATCGGTTAAATTGATATGATATTTGTTTGTTGAAAATTGTATACCGGGTAGTTATATTCATACACTGATGAAAGACTAAGCATTATCATGCTATTCATTGCTTAACCTCATGTTCTCTTTATTCTGAATGAACCTTCTATTGGCTGGAAATCCTGGACGCAATCTTTTTCATAAGCTATAGTGCCGGAAAACGTACCCGAGATGTAACCACCCACTTCATCAAATCCAGTGATGATCACTTTACCAGGCGTATGTTCTGTTGTTACGTTTGCCGGGCCGCAATTGACAGAATAAGTAATGCCATATATCCTCGTGAGTTGTGGTTGTAATGACAGACCTATTATGGCAGATTTTGAGACAAAATAGTCAAAATCATAAGAACCGGTGCTACTGCCAGTAAGAGAAAAACTGATGTTCCCTTCCGGCCCGTTGGCAGTAATTGATGTCGTAGAGCCATTGGAGATAGCTGTGA
>CBIGQT010000328.1:0-4201 GCA_966191655.1 uncultured Ginsengibacter sp. | reverse complement strand
CCTGTAATCTGCTAAGAAAGTAATTTTTTTATCTTTTATAATGGCAATTCCTACACCTGTTGAAGTAGGTAAAGTGAAAAAGTTATTCGAAAGTACTTTGAACGATAAAGTATCTCTGCTTTGGTCTGTAACTAAAGATATTGTTTGTGCTCTTAAATCAGTTTTGTTTGCATACGTTGCCCCAATATTAACACCCCATTTTTTTGAAACATTTATATGGTATTGGAGTCCATAATCAAAATACCAGTTTCTCAAATAAATATTTCTTGTATTATAAATGCCAGTGGTCAAATCGGCCGACACTAACGTATCATGTTGCGTTAGCGAACCGGCGAGATAGGAGACATTAACTCCCAATGAAAGATTTTTGGTAATTCTGAAGCCATTGGCAAAATAGTACCGGTTAATGCCGCCGTCTCCATCATATAAAACAGGAACAGTTATAGTGGTTCCCTGTAAAGTTGTGGTGCCTATAAAGGTATAATTGCTGGTACTATAAGGCATCAGGCCAACCGAAGTTCCCCACCATTTACTTATTCTTATTCCCAATGAAAGCCTTTCAACACTAAAATCTTTGCCGGTTCTATTTGCTTCGATGCTGGGACCGGAAAAATTTACAAACTTACCACGGGCTGCAAGATCCACAAGAAAAAGCTGGCTGTGAATATCACTGAGCGATGCAGGATTATTTAAAATAATATTTTTATCATTTCGATAAGCAATTCCTGTGTTAGCCATACCCGACGTGCGGTTAAAATAAGAAGTTTCAATATCTCCTATTCCAATAATTGAATAAGGAGAACTAACATTTTGAGAATAGGTTATAATTGAAAAAAATAGAACCATAACTGTTAACAGGTTACGTTTTTTCATAAAAAAATTACGGGTTAACAGATACATAATATAATTTTAATTGTATGGAGCCTTGTGTATTTTTTTGGTCTCCGATAACAGCGCTGTTTAAAGTTGATATCCATGCAGTAGATGGAGGCACAAGCAGAAGCCCGTTTTGGTTTGTAGCGGTTACTAAAATTTGTAATTGTAAATAAGAAGTTACATCATAATCATACATGGTATTTTCATTGTAAAGCTGATCAATCACCAGGTTTCCCGTTTGATACCCGCCCGCTCCATTCGTTAAAGCGGGGCCAAATGTATTGTTCACGTTAGTAGTAACAGCTAAAAGCTGGGGTGGTAAAGGCGTAATAGAATTATAAGTGTATTTTACAGGTTTAACAATAAGATCTGCTCTCAGAATTTTCGTATAGTCCGGTCTCAACAGCAGGCTTCTTAATGTTGGAAATTTTATTTTTGGTAAAAAACCAGTAAGATATTGAAGGTAAACGCTGTTGTTGGTTGCAGCAGAAGCGACTTCTTTGTTTGTGCTGTTAAATATGTCTACAGGTGTGCCTGTCCTGTCAGATTTTACCTGGATGAATTGTGTATTATCATTATTATAAAAAGTGAAATCGAGATATTTATTTGTAATAAAAACATCTGTTTGATGATAATATAGCCGTATTCTCATGCTATCTTTAAAACCATAAACGGCATGCATGTTACCATTAGTTGGCGCTATTTGCAAACCTTTAAAATAAGCTAAAAAGTTATTGGTTGATTGCATTACAAAATCATTTGATTTATATAGGTCAAACAATTCCTGACCTTTAGCATTTGATAGTGGTATGAAAACGGTATCAGTAATATTAGGAAAAATTTGTGTGTTGATACTACCTAAAGGAGTTGGATCAACACTAAAGTTTGTATTGTTATAAAAACTGGTTTGGTATAAAGGAAAGGTCATTTGATTGCTAAGCTGAAAAACAGATAGCTGGGTGCTAAAAGTGGTGTCGCCATAATAAGATTTGTTGGGAATGGCAATCAATTTTACCGAATCAAAAACAGAATTGGTTGCAAGTTCCGATATAGCGGGAGGTGCAACTTCAAAGAAAGATTTAGTAACAATTTTACCAAAAGTCTTATCATTATAATTGCCCGCCAATGCTGCACCGGAACCTGATGTGGCAACAGAATCGCTGTAAACAGTTGTTAATTGTACAGATAGGGTATCAACAAGTACAAGATTTGAAAAATTAGTATTTACATAGCCCTGTCCGAACTGAATAGGAGTTTTATAACAACCCATTTGAGTAAAAGCAAACAGTATTAAAAATTGTAAAGGATATTTAAAGAAAACAGTTACTACTTTTTTCATACTCAAAAATTGGTGGCTGCAATATTATACCGGGGTCGTGTTAGCATTTTGTTACTATGGCTAAACATTACTTTGTTATCTGCAAATAAGCATAATTTATCTGTTAACAAGTTTTGAAAAAATTTATTAAAGACGAATATTAAATGAACACTGAACTTGTTTGCAGAAGAAAACAAACTGTTAGTCGATAAAAGTTTATTGCAAAGCCATTTTAACGATTTGTGAGAATGAGTGCAGACTATTTTCGTGCGAAATAATTTTAAAAAATGAAAACAAAACACATACTGCTATATTTAAGTGCTATTACTATTATAACTCTCGAAATATCCTGTAAAGGAAATTCTACATCAAATGCCACCTTAGACGGGAACTGGGTTACCAAATCTGATTTTGATGGTGTTGCCCGCAGCGAAGCAGTGTCGTTTGTTGTGAATGATTCAGCATATATATGTACAGGATATGACGGAGATGTAAGACTAAATGACTTATGGGAGTATGATGCGGTTAAAAACTATTGGATACAAAAAGCGAATTTTCCAGGAGTGGCGAGAAACTCAGCAGTTGCATTTGCAGCATCAGGCAGAGGCTATGTTGGTACCGGCTTTGATGGCGTAAATAAATTGAAAGATATGTGGGCATATGACCCTGCTGCTAATTCCTGGACGCAAAAAGCAGATTTTGGAGGGAATCCCAGATCCGGCGCTACAGGTTTCAATATGAACGATTTCCCCGGTAACACCGGTAACAAATGTTACATTGTTGGCGGGTATGCCGGGAACGGTGACTACCTTAATGATTTTTGGGCATATGACCCAACTAACAATACATGGACACAAAAAGGAGATTTCTTCGGCGGGGCAAGGTACGGCGCCATAAGTTTTGTCACCAGCGACCCCTTTGCATATGTAGGCACCGGAACTGGACCGGCAGGTTATCGTAATGACTTATGGCAATATGATGGCACAAGTTGGGTGCGGGAACCTAGTTTTGGAGGGTCTCCGGCAAGATCAAAGGCAACAGGGTTCAGTATTGGCAACAAAGGTTATATCGGCACGGGCAATGATACTTTAGGTTACCATAGAAAAGATTTCTGGGAATATGATCCAGACTCTGATGCCTGGACCCAATTAGCAGATTTTGGAGGGACTGCAAGAAGTCTGGCAACCGGTTTCAGCATTGGCAATAAAGGATATATTGGTACTGGATTAGCCTACGATAATAATTTTAAAAATGATTTCTGGGAATATGACCCAGCTACGAATACCTGGACACAAAAAGCGAATTTCCCAAGTTTGGGAAGAGTAGCCGCAACTGGTTTTAGTATTGGCAATAAGGGATACTTAGGAACGGGAGAATATAAAAACTCAGAATTAAGGGATTTCTGGGAATATGATCCCGCTACAAATGGCTGGACAAGAAAAGCAGACTTCGGCGGCAGCTCGCGTGGATATGCATCTGGCTTTGGTATCGGCGATAAAGGATATATAGGTCTGGGCCTGAGTGGCTTTGACTTTTCTCTCCAAAAAGATTTCTGGGAATATGATCCTGCTACAAATATCTGGACAAGGAAAGCAGATTTCGGTGGCATTGCCAGGCTTTCTGCAACTGGTTTTGGTATTGGCGATAAAGGCTATATAGGACTGGGAGGCATGAATGATTTCTGGGAATATAATCCTGCGATGGATAGTTGGACTCAGAAATCAAATTTCGGTGGCGGTGCAAGGACTGCTGCAACAGGTTTCAGCTTGAGCGGGAAAGGATATATAGGTTTTGGAAACGCTTCAGATGGATTGAAAAATGATCTTTGGAAATATACACCGTCCAATAGTGCAGTGCCTGTCGTCTTTAGAGGCTTAAAGGCGTATGAAGAAAATTCATTGACAGTGATCGCGTGGACGGCTGCAGAAGATTATAACACAAAAGAATACCAGGTTGAAAAATCTGTGGATGGAATTGCATTTTATATTGTGGGCACACAAATAGCGA
>CBIGQT010000327.1:0-4249 GCA_966191655.1 uncultured Ginsengibacter sp. | reverse complement strand
CAAAAACATTTGCCATTCCAAAAAAATATTTTGATGAAGGCATTCAGCGATATGGCTTCCATGGAATTTCGTACAGCTACTTAATGGAAGAATTATCCAGGCACAATAAATTGGAATCAAACGGAAGGGTCATATTGGCGCATCTTGGCAATGGTGCAAGCATTGCTGCTGTGAAAAATGGAAAATGCATTGATACCAGTATGGGTTTTACACCCGTGGGCGGAATTGTGATGAGCTCCCGCAGCGGCGATCTTGATCCCTGCGTTGCATGGTATTTGATGCAAAAAGGAATGGATGCAAAACAATTCAATGATCTTATTAATTATCAGTCGGGACTGATTGGAATATCAGGCATCAGTTCGGATATGCAGGACTTGCTCAAAGGAGAAAGAGAGAATGAAGATGCAAGTTTGGCAATTGAAATATTTTGTTACCAGGCTAAAAAGTATATCGGCGGGTACGCGGCGGCGTTAGGTGGATTAGATATACTTGTTTTTTCGGGAGGCATTGGTGAAAATGCCGCATCAATTCGCCGCCGTATCTGCGACGGACTGGATTATTTAAACCTGAAATTGAATGTAGAACAAAATAATAAAAATGGAAGACAAATATCTACCGATGATAGCCGTGTAAAAGTGTATGCCATTCCAACCAATGAAGAATTAATGATCGCCAGAACGACGGCTGCTTTGTATCATAAACAAAAAATAATTGATCATCCATAAAAAATAAAAAATGGAAACACAAACGATCGACACAAAAAAAGAAGAAATAACGCAAGACCTGTTACAAAAAATGAATGCGTACTGGCGTGCAGCTAACTATCTTTCTGTTGGGCAAATTTATTTGCATGATAATCCGCTGATGAAAGAGTCATTAAAACCTGAGCACATCAAAAAAATGTTGCTGGGTCACTGGGGCACAACACCCGGACAAAATTTTATTTATGTGCACCTCAACCGCATCATTAAAAAATATGATTTGGATATGATATATATTTCAGGTCCGGGTCATGGCGGTCCCGCGATCGTTGGTAATGTATATCTCGAAGGAACTTACAGTGAGGTGTACCCGAATATCAGCGAAGATGAAGAAGGCTTGAAAAAATTGTTTACTCAGTTTTCTTTTCCCGGTGGAATTCCCAGTCATGTATCGCCTGAATGTCCCGGCTCTATGCATGAGGGTGGAGAACTGGGCTATTCACTAAGTCATGCTTTTGGAGCCGTTTTTGATAATCCGGATTTAATTGTTAGTTGCGTGGTGGGCGATGGAGAGGCAGAAACAGGACCGTTGGCAACTGCATGGCATTCGAACAAATTTTTAAATCCCGTAACGGATGGTGTAGTGCTTCCTATTTTGCATCTGAACGGATATAAAATTGCCAACCCGGCTGTGCTGGCACGAATCGGGCACCAGGAACTTGATCATTTGTTCCAGGGCTATGGCTGGAAACCTTACCTTCTTGAAGGAGATGATCCGATGACAATGCATCACCAAATGGCAACGTTGCTTGATACGGTGATAAAAGAAATTAAAAATATAAAAGTGAGGGCTGCTAAAAATAATGATTTTGAGCGTCCACGCTGGCCAATGATCATCCTAAAAACACCCAAGGGCTGGACAGGTCCGAAGTTCGTGGATGGGTTACCGGTAGAAGGAACTTTCAGGGCACACCAGGTTCCAATAACTGACCCTGCTACAAATCCTGAACATTTGAAACAATTGGAAGATTGGTTAAGAAGATATAAGCCCGAAGAATTGTTTGATGAAGAAGGGAAACTTTTGCCTGAATTAAAAGAGCTGGCGCCAAAAGCTGAAAGAAGAATGGGAGCTAATCCACATTCAAATGGTGGCAATAAATTGCATGATTTGCATCTTCCTGACTTTCGTAATTACGCTTTGGAAATGAAGAACCGCAATGAAACGGGTCCGGGCGATACATTGATTTTAGGGAAGTTTGTAAGAGATATATTTAAATTAAATCTCGACAAAAAAAACTTTCGTTTGTTCGGTCCCGATAAAACATTGTCTAACAGATTAAATGCAGTGTTTGAAGTTACGAATCGTCAATGGGAAGCAGAGATGATTGAGATTGACGAATTTTTGAAAAAAGAAGGAAGAGTAATGGAAATGCTGAGTGAGCATCAATGTGAAGGCTGGCTGGAAGGTTATATACTAACGGGAAGGCATGGACTATTTAATTGTTATGAAGCATTCATTCATATTATTGACTCCATGTTTAACCAGCATGCCAAATGGCTTAAGGTAACGGCAGATCTTCCCTGGCGGAAAAAAATTCCTTCATTAAACATATTGCTCTCATCTCATGTTTGGCGGCAGGATCATAATGGCTTTACACACCAGGATCCCGGATTTATTGATCATGTTGTAAATAAAAAGGCATCCGTTGTACGTGTGTACCTTCCTGCTGATGCCAACTGTTTAAGAAGTCGTCATTATGTAAATGTGGTCGTGGCTGGTAAACATCCTTCACCGCAATGGTTGTCTATGGATGAAGCGATCGTTCATTGCACAAAGGGAATAGGCATTTGGGAATGGGCAAGCAATGATGAGGGATCCGAACCTGATGTGGTAATGGCATGTGCAGGTGATGTTCCAACACTTGAAACGCTGGCAGCAGTTTCTATCTTACGGGAAAGGCTACCCGAACTTAGGATACGAGTAGTAAATATAGTTGACCTTATGAAGCTGCAACCGGAAAGTGAACATCCACATGGATTGAATGATAAAGATTTTGATGGATTGTTTACAAAAAACAAACCGGTAATCTTTGCTTTTCATGCATATCCCTGGCTTATCCACAGGCTTACCTATAGGCGCACCAATCATCACAATGTGCATGTACGTGGCTATAAAGAAGAAGGAACCATTACAACTCCTTTTGATATGACCGTTATGAACCAGTTGGATCGTTTTGATCTGGTACAGGATGTGATTGACAGGCTGCCGCAACTGGAAGACAAAGCCGCCTATCTTAAACAGGAAATGAAAGATAAACTGATTGAACATAAAAATTATATCAGGAAGAATGGTATTGATATGCCGGAAGTAAGAAACTGGAAATGGGAAAATAATAAAATGTAATACAAATTAAAATTCAACATTATGCTACAATTAATGAACGACCTGCCCGAAAATATATTAGGCGTTTCAGCAGAAGGGAAAGTAACCGGTAAGGATTATGAAACTATTTTAATTCCTGCGGTGGAAGTAAAATTCAAAACCCATAAAAAAATCAGGATGCTCTACCAGTTGGGAGATAGCTTTTCAGGATTTGACTTTAATGCAATGCTGGATGATGCCAAGATCGGGATGAAGCATTTATCATCCTGGGAAAAAGTTGCAATGGTATCTGATCATCATTTGATAAATATTTTTGCAAAATTCTTTGGATACCTGCTGCCTTGTGAGGTTCGTGTTTTTAAAAATGCGGAATTGGAAGAAGCAAAGAAATGGATCGCTGAAACATAAATTGTATTTTAATATAACGATTGCACAATCAAAGTCGACATGGGTGAAGAAATACTACATCTTATTCCTGCAGGCATTATTAAGTTTATTCTTGTGGCGCTGTTTTCCCTGCTCATCGGATTGGAGCAGAGAGGCCGTTATATTAAAGAAGAATTTGAAACCCGGTTTGGTACCGACAGGACTTTCACCCTTATTGGCATATTGGGATTTATATTGTATGTCATCAGCCCGCAAACACTGATACCTTTTCTAAGTGGCGGATTGGCAATTACTGTTTTGCTCGCGATCAATTATTTTCAGAAAATAAACATTCAGAAAAAATTCGGCATAACTTCCTACGTTACAGCATTGATAACTTATTGCCTGGCGCCGTTAGTGTACACCCAACCAACCTGGCTGGTGCTTTTAATTGTAGTTTGCCTTTTGATTTTGACCGAACTAAAAGAAACACTTTTTCAATTCTCCGAAAAATTTGATAACAATGAATTTATTACCCTTGCAAAATTCCTGGTAATTGCGTTTGTGATTCTTCCGCTTCTTCCCGATAGAACCATTTCTGCGGATCCGATAGCTATCGGATTTAATTTTTCGCCTTATAAATTTTGGCTGGCGATAGTGGCTGTATCCGGCATTTCTTATTTCAGTTACCTGCTGAAGAAATTTGTATTCACCAACTCGGGAATTATTCTCACGGGGATTTTAGGCGGAATGTACAGCAGTACCGCGACGACGATTATCCTTGAAAGAAAAAGCAAAG
>CBIGQT010000326.1:0-4251 GCA_966191655.1 uncultured Ginsengibacter sp. | reverse complement strand
ATGCGTACGATGATGAAAGATTCAGATTATTTATACAGCTCTATCATACAGGATATCTATCATCTTGGGGTTGTATTGGGAAGAAAATACAGGCTTGTAAGACTGGCTTATAACATTTTTATGATAGGCATTATTGTGTCAGTTCTTGCATTTGCCATAGCTGTATATTTTAATGACAGTGCTTCTTCCGGCACAATCATTAACGGAACCGGTTCGCCACTCTAACCCTTTATAATTATGATATTTAACAGGGATCTTAGCTGGCTCGGATTTAATTTAAGGGTTTTACAGGAAGCAGGCGATGCTGAAGTGCCATTATATGAACGTTTAAAATTTCTTTCTATTTTTTCTTCAAATCTCGATGAATTTTTTCGGGTACGCTACCCCGAAATAATTGCACTTTCTGCTCTTGGCAAAAAAACAAAAAAAGAAATACCTGGAATTGAAAAAAATATTGTTGAAAAAATTCATGACGAAATCAACAACCAGCTAATCTACTTCGGCTCAATTTTATTTAATGAGCTGCTGCCTTTATTAAAACAAAATGGAATCATCTTTTACTATAACGATCCCATCAGGTCTGAACATCTTGCAGAAGTAAGAGAAATTTTTCTTTCAGATATTCTTTCATTCATTCAACCAATTTTTTTAGACGGAGATGTTGAAAAAAAATTTATTCCTGAAAACAACAGGCTCTATTTTGTAATTACTCTAAAGGAAAAAAATAAAAGGCTTTTGAAACAGGCCATTGTAAATATTCCGTCAGAAAAGGCAAAAAGATTTTTTTCCCTTACCCCGGTTGATGAATACAATTATGTGATTTTTTTAGATGATATTGTTCGTGAAAACCTTATTTATCTTTTCCCGGGCTTAGAGATAATTGGTGTATATAGCATTAAATTAAATCGCGATGCTGAATTAAATTTAGAAGACGATTACAGCGGAAACCTACTCAAAAAAATAGAACATGAGCTTAAGAAAAGAGACTTTGGAACACCCTCCAGGCTTCTTTTTCAGCAAGGCATGCCCCGAAATTTGCAGCTATTTTTAGGCGCTGTTTTCAATATCACGAACGATAATATGTATGCCGGGGGAAGATATCATAACCTAAAAGACCTTTTCAATTTTCCTGTTTTTGATAAGGAGCTTTTTTATAAAAAGAGAAAGCCACTTTCATCACCACACATTATGAACAGTGGCGATATTTTTAATATTCTTCTTAAAGAAGATGTATTAATTCATCTCCCTTACCAATCTTATGACCCGGTGCTCTCATTTTTTAACCAGGCTGCTGTTGATGTAAATGTATCAGATATTTATATTACGCTGTATCGGGTTGCTGAAGAATCCCACATTATAAATGCACTCATCAGCGCAGCAAAAAATGGTAAAAAAGTGATTGCATTTGTAGAACTAAAAGCAAGGTTTGATGAAGCGAATAATATAAAGTGGAGCCGTATTATGAAAGAGGCCGGAGTAAAAATAATTTATAGCCCGGCCGGTATTAAAGTGCATTCTAAAATTGCATTGATAAGAAAGCGAAAAAATGGCGTTCAGCAATCTTTTGCTATTGTGAGTACCGGCAATTTTAATGAAACTACTGCGCAGTTTTATACCGACCATGTATTAATGACAACAGATAAGCCAATTCTAAAAGAATTATTGCAGTTATTTAAATACTTACAGGTGAAAAAAGTTTCAAAAAAAGATAAAAAATCTGTGTTCAAATCATTGCTCGTTTCGCAGTTTAATATGAATGACGGATTAAAAAATTGTATTGACAATGAAATTGCAAAAGCCAAACGCGGCGAAGATGCCTTGATAAGAATTAAAGTAAATAACCTTGAAGAGACCGGTATTATTAATCAATTGTATAATGCCGGCAAGGCAGGTGTAAAAATTGATTTAATTGTAAGAAGCATTTGCTGCTTAATACCAGAAACACCTGGAGAAAGTGGAAATATAATTGCGAAACGTATTGTAGACCGCTATTTGGAACACTCAAGAATTTTAATTTTTGGAACAAAAGAGAATGCAGAAGTCTATATAGGTTCAGCAGACCTCATGACGAGAAATTTATACTATCGTGTTGAAGTAGACGTTCTTATTAAAAATGAATAATAAAAAAAAGAATTGATAAAATATTTTACCAAACAATGGGATGATAATGATAAGGCTGTTTTGCTATTACCCAATGCAGAGCAAAAAAAATTAAGCAATGACAATTCAGAAAAAATTAATGCGCAACAATCTATTTACAATTTTTTAGAAACGAGGCAATGAGTGCAATCAGCAAACTTTTTCATTTATCAAGTGTAAATAAAATTCGCATGCGCACTGTTATTTACATTGGTTTTTTTTGGACTGCTATTGACTTTGTAATTGTAATGTTGCGGGAAGATGGACAGGTACATAAGAACGGCATTTGGCTGAGAGAATTAATTATGTTTTCCGTAAGTCTTATGATGGGTTATCTTTTTGTTTTTAGCCTTAGAAAGATGTTGAAGCGTTTTCCCTTATGGCTTAATTTTTTATGCAAAAGTTTTATTCTGCTGGGCTGCGCTTTAATTATAATATTTATTATCCAGTTTACAAATTCATATTTTTTCCAGTATTCAACCGTGTCAGAGTCTTATCACGAATTATTATCATATGCGTTATACAAAAACTGGTTATTGAAAAAAATAATTTACTGGTTAATCATTTTTTTTGTTACGCAATTAATACTTATCATAAATGAAAAATATTCACCTGGTGTATTTATAGATATACTTGCGGGAAGATATATTTATCCCAAAATAGAAAACCGCATCGTTATGTTTATGGATCTTAAAGATTCAACACCTATTGCAGAAAAACTAGGTCATTCTTTATACTTCGAATTCATAAGAGATTTTATTTATCAGCTTTCACAGGCGGTGATTGAATTTGATGGAACGATTTATCAATATGTTGGTGATGAAGTGGTCTGTTCATGGAAATTTGCCCCTCTCAATACACGCAAATGTTTAGACACCGTAATTGAAGCGCGAAAAAATATTCAGAAAAAAAATCAATATTTCAGAAGCAGATACGATATGGTGCCTGATTTTCGTGTCGGCATTCATATAGGCGAAGTAACCGTAGGCGAAATAGGTGTTATAAAAAAAGATCTTGCCATGAGCGGCGATACAATGAACACCACAGCACGCATCCGCAGCGCCTGCAATGAACTAAAACATCATTTTATTGTTTCCAAAACATTTGTGGAAAATATTGACCTTAAACAGTGGCAAACCGAAAGCCTGGGAATTATTGATCTTAAAGGTAAAGCAAGCGGTATTGAATTGTTTTCATTAAAAGTATGATTACCACGTAAGTTGGCAGAAATGTTGGTTATTAGAGTTATAAATTTCCTATTTCAATTTCCAAATTACTCTTTATCCCTATAGTTGGTTTAAATTTTGATAACTTGAATTTAAATATTCTAGGGTAAAATTATTTATGAAATCAAAAGAAAAGGCGCCCCGTAAAAAAAAATCGTTTATAGCTAAAGCAGGAAGAGTTTTGGCGTGGGTGGTTGGCTCTTTAATTTTTTTGATCATACTAATATTGCTTCTTATTCAAACAGCGCCGGTTCAAAATTTTGCCCGTAAAAAAATTGTAGCCTATTTAGAAAATAAATTGAAAACTAAAATTGAAATTGGCAACCTTGATGTAAAATTTCCCACATCCTTATCACTTCAAAATGTGTTTATTGAAGATCAGTCAAAAGATACACTGTTGTATGGTGGTGAACTGCGTGTAAACCTAAGCATGTTTAAATTGATAAAAGGTGATATAAATATTAATGAAATTTATCTCGACAATATTGTTGCCAAAGTAAAAAGGCTACCCCCTGATTCAACTTTTAATTTTCAATTTATTATTGATGCCTTTGCCGGCAGCGGACCCTCTACAACAAAAAAAGAAGATACTTCATCAATGAAGATGAATATTAATAAAATAATTATAAAAAATACACGTATCGTTTATAAAGATGCTTATACCGGAAACGACATGGATCTTACTATAGGTAATTTGAATACAGAAATCTCCAAATTCGATCCAACGCACATGGTTTTTGATGTTCCGTCTGTAACATTAAAGGGGTTGAAAGGATATTTCTATCAATTGCAGCCTTTGCAACAATCGGTTGAACAAACAGTTGCTGAATCGGCCGCACAGCCAGAAAATTATTTACAATTCATCAATAAAGAGATGAATCTTTCT
>CBIGQT010000325.1:0-4280 GCA_966191655.1 uncultured Ginsengibacter sp. | reverse complement strand
AAAAGGTGTGGTAGTTTTTCTTCACACATGTAAAATTCTACAAACAAAATTACAGGTACTGTTTTTTTAAAGGGGGAGCAATGTATGGTACTTCTGATTACGTGTAGTCCTTACTGTTATATCTCTCCGGGCACTTGCAATTCTTTCCTGTATTTGGTTAAGTTGAACAGGAAGTTTTTTAATTTTTTCATCTGTAAACAATTTTCAATCACCTTTTGTAATTGATTTATATTTGACGGATAAAATAAACTTTAATTAAATGAAAAGAAATATCCTGGCATCAGTGATTATTCTTGCTATCTTTTTAAATGCATGTTCCTCATCTAAACCACCTGAGGGTGTATGGATTAACAAAGACAGAGCAAAAGACAAGACGTACAGCAGCCTGTTTATTGTAGTAATGACTGCCGATATAGAAGCGAGAGTAAAATTGGAAAGCAGTTTAGCAGCAGCGGCAATGAAGAAAGGATTTAAGGCGGTAAAAAGTGTTGATGTAATGCCCGGTTCACTCAAAGATCCCAAAGTTCCCGAAAAGGATAGTCTTGTAATTAAAGTAAAAGCAAGCGGTTGTGATGCAGTGCTTATTTCTTCCTTATTAAAAAAAGGGGAAAATATTGGTTACACTCCCGGCACTACAGTTTATGCGCAAATGCCAGATTATACCTGGAGTGGCAGTTACTTTGGTTATTATACTTACTGGGCGCCTTTGGTTTCTCAACCCAGCTATTATACAAACGATAAAAATTACCTGATGCAGACTAATTTATACGATGCAGCATCAGGAGAAATTATGTGGTCAGTGCAATCGCAAATACTCAATCCTTCTTCTTTAAAAGATTTTAGTAAAACCTATACTGCTGACCTGATAAGTAAACTTCAAAAAGGAAAGATATTAAAAAAGTAAGGCGCTTCACATCACGTCTTTGCCGGGAGGAGGCACGACGACACCAATCTTACATTTCTATTAAACCGGTAGTTTCTATAATATCTTCCACTGCATGGTACAACGCATCAAGGTCTTCCTGTGTATTAAAAGCCTGTATAGAGTATCGCAGCAATATCATGTCCTCATGCTGCATTACAGGAATTTCAATATTATATTTTGTAAACAAGAGACGCTGAAGTTGCTCAGGCTGTTTCGTTTTAATAAGTATGCTGCACAATTGAAAAATAAAATCTTCCTTACTGTTATGCAATGGTTCGGCATGTAATAATTTATGAAAGCGATCGGCATTGGTTCTTGTAATCATTCTGCAATTTTCAGCCACAGCAGTCCAGTTATTTGTTTTCATAAAATCAATGGCAGCGGGTATCGTTAAGAAAGCCGAGAAATCTCTTGTTCCCTGCATTTGATGATAATCTAAAAATTGTGAATGCGAAGGTTTGGCACTGTTATAGCCCCAACTTATCACTAACGGATCGAGCATACTTTGTAACTCTTTGGTAACATATAAAAAAGAGCTTCCCTTGGGAGTAAGCATCCATTTGTGGCAGGCGCCTGTATAAAAATCTGCCTGGAGCGTGCTTAAGTTAACAGGTACCTGGCCCGGCGCATGCGCTCCGTCTACAAAAGTTAAAAGGCCTTTTTGTTTTGCTATGGCGCAAATTTCCTCTACGGGTAACCGTAAGCCTGTAGTGCTGGTTAACTGGCTGAGAAAAATAAGTTTTGTTTTTGAAGTAAGCCCTTTAAAAAACTGTTCAATAAAATCTTCTTTGCTTTGCAAGGGGAATTTTATTTTTTGCCTGATATATTTTGCTCCTTTTTTATTGCAGTAATAAGTCCATGTTTTATCGCAGGCGCCATATTCAAGGTTAGTAGTAAGCACTTCATCACCCTCTTTAAGTGGAAGACTTTTAGCAACAATATTTACCCCATACGATGGGTTGGTAACATACACTATATCATCTTCATGGCAATTCAAATAAGCCGCCAATGCTTCTCTCGATTGCTTTAAATATTTTAAACCGTTGATGGTAATAAATTGCGTCGGTTCCTGTTCCAGCTCCAACTGGTATTGCTGGTATCTTTCAAAAATAGGCCGGGGGCAGGCGCCGTAACCGCCGAAGCTTAAATAGACAATATCGTCTCTTAATAGAAATTGTGATTTTAAGTTAATGTTTTGCATGCATTAAAAATAAAGTGTTTTAATAAAATAAAAATGAGAATAAACGCGGCTTGCGATTTGCATCAAATATTCAAAGGCATCTTTATATTTAATCAATATTTTTAAATAAAAATAAATTTAAATAAACGTTTATAAATTAAAACTTAACATGAAAAATAAAAAAAAAGAAAGCTTCTTTGAAAGGTTTGCCAATAAGGTTACCATTCTCACAGGAAGTACCGGCGCAATACTCATTGCTTTTGCATTGGTAATTGTATGGGCTGCTACAGGACCGGTCTTTCATTATTCTCAAACATGGCAACTTGTTATAAACACAGGAACTACCATAATTACTTTTCTGATGGTTTTCCTTATCCAGAAATCCCAAAACAAAGAATCTATGGCTGTACAATTAAAGCTCAACGAAATTGTTGCAGCTAACGAATTCGCAAGTAACAGGCTGGTTGATGTAGAAGATATGACGGAGGAAGAACTGAAAGCTATAAAAAAATATTATACCCGGTTAAAGACTATTGCGCAGGAGGAGGGATCTCTGTTAAAGTCACATTCTATTGATGAAGCAGAAAATTATCATAAATTTAAAAAAGAAAGAAGAGCCCGGATGGCAGAGGTAACCAAAGCAAAAAAGTAACTTACAAATATTATCTATACGATTCAACATTTTCACCACAGTTTTTCAAATAAGTTTTGCCATTTTGTGAATTGACCAAAAAAACAAAATGTATACCGTGCACAATATTAATGATTGAAAAAACTCAGGAGCAATCCGAAGCGCCGCAATCGTTTGATTTAAGCACGGTATTTGTAAATTATTTTCCTGAAAGATTTTTTAACCATATTAAACAAATGTAATTATGGGGACAATTATATTTCTTGGAGCGTGCGGTATAATGATTGGGGCAGTCCTGCTCATTTTTTACCTTAGAAGAAATTCAACAAGGGAAAAAAAGAATATGGAAGAACAGGCTAATTAGTAAAAAACTTTTTCTCCCCTATAAAAAAATTAATAGAAATATTATTTCGTTTAACCGTAAGCGTGAGTTTTTGCAAATAATGCAATACCAGTTAACATTTTAATAAAACATCAGCTGGTACACAAATAGCATGAAAGGACTATGGTTGTCCATCTCCTCCTGAAGATCCATACACCTGGCCATTGGCATAACTTGCATCATTAGAAGCAAGTTGAACATATATTGAGGCAAGCTCTGCAGGCTGGCCCGGTCTTCCAAGTGGCGAATGCTCACCGAATTTTTGTAGTTTTTCCTGCGTAGCACCGCCGCTCACCTGCAATGGTGTCCAAATAGGGCCGGGAGCCACTCCATTTACTCTAATGCCTTTGGGACCCAATTGTTTGGCAAGAGATTTTACATAATTCATTGTGGCGGCCTTTGTTTGAGCATAGTCATACAGGTCCGGAGAAGGATCATAGGCTTGCTCAGAAGTTGTTCCTATAATTACAGCACCCGGTTTCAGATAGGGCAGCGCCGCTTTAATAATCCAAAACGGCGCATAAATATTGGTCTTCATTGTCCAGTCGAATTGCTCAGTGGAAATATCAAGAATAGATTCATGCGTTTGTTGCCGGGCTGCATTATTAACTATTATATCGAGTCCGCCAAGACTTTTAAAAGCTTCATCCACGAGATTTTTGCAAAACACTTCATCCCTAATGTCGCCGGGGATGGCAATTGCTTTTCGACCGGCGTCTTTAATCAAATCAATTACTTCTTTTGCATCTTCTTCTTCTGCCGCAAGATAATTTATGGCCACATCTGCACCCTCTCTTGCATAAGCAATAGCGGCTGCACGCCCCATTCCTGAATCGCCCCCGGTAATGAGCGCCTTACGTCCATTTAAGCGACCGGAACCTTTATAACTTTTTTCGCCGTGATCCGGAACTGGAACCATTT
Organism: uncultured Ginsengibacter sp.; assembly: GCA_966191655.1. Taxonomy (GTDB): domain Bacteria; phylum Bacteroidota; class Bacteroidia; order Chitinophagales; family Chitinophagaceae; genus Ginsengibacter. The sequence goes on along the minus strand of CBIGQT010000325.1, from coordinate 241 downwards.
TACCGGCCAATCCGGGCCAGGGTTGAGACTGGCTCTTAAATGGAGGTTTTGGATATTTGTTTTTCGGATCTTCCAAAACTTTGGCAGGCTTTGTTGAGGTAGCAACTGAGCCATTTGTTTTATTTTGCTCCTTCATATACTTTTTTTATTTACTATTGGAAAATAAAATCAAAAATTAAAGGACCTAACTATCAGGTAAGGCCCTCTTCATGTTAAGGTAGTCATTGGCCAATTAACTGTT
>CBIGQT010000324.1:0-4280 GCA_966191655.1 uncultured Ginsengibacter sp. | reverse complement strand
CAAACTCCCGAGGGCGATCTTGAACCGGATGTTCTTAAAATAGTGGAAGGAATCGCTGGTTGGACAAGCGCAAATGGTGACGCTATCTATGCTACACGGCCGTGGAAAATATATGGCGAAGGCCCTTCCACTATAAAATCAAATCAGAAGAAAGGACGTTTCGGCGGTTTGAGTGATACACGTGGCTTTCAGTCAACCGACATTCGTTTCACAACCAAAGGCAATGACCTGTATGCTTTTTGCCTCGGTAGGCCGACAGCCGATATCAGGATTGAATCGTTGGGTAAAAATTCAAAAATAGCAGCGCAGAAAGTAGCATCCGTTACCATTCTGGGAAGTACTGAAAAGATTCATTGGAAGCAGGAAGGGAGCGCCTTGGTTATTAAAAAGGATTTTAAAATACCTGCGACAGATGTTTCAGTGCTGGCGTTTAAAATTGAATTCAAATAAACCGAAAGATATTTTTGAAGGAAAATAAAATTGAATTTGCATACATTAAAATAAAAATGAAACTACATGTAGCCTATACCGTTATATTTTTATTAGTTGTTGAAAATTTTTCTGTAAAAGCACAGGAATTTATTCCGCTTTGGCCTGAAGGTAAAATGCCCAATTCAAAAGATTTAAAGCTAAAAGACAGCATAACAAATGAAAGAGTATATCAGGTAGGCACGCCCGGGATGTATGCGTTCTTTCCCTCAAGGGATGATAATTGTGGAGCGGCAGTGGTTATTTACCCCGGCGGCGGTTATACGCATCTTGCCATGAATCTCGGCGGCTTTCAGTTGGCGAAATGGTTTAATACACTTGGCATGAGCGCTTTCGTTGTCGAATACCGTTTGCCAAACTCACCTGATTTAATTCAAAGGGAATTGGGTCCCTTGCAGGATGCAGAAAGAGCCTTCCAAATTGTAAGAGCCAATGCTTTAAAATGGAATATACAAAAAGATAAAGTAGGTGTATTGGGAACTTCCGCAGGTGGCCACCTGGCTGCATTGATGGGCACCACAAAAGATAATGTAACATCTATAAAAGATAGTGTTGATGCATTTTCCTTTCATCCCAATTTTATGATCCTCATTTCTCCTGTTATTGATATGGGCAATTACGCTCATAAAGGAAGTCGTGAAAGTTTTCTCGGGTCAAATCCTTCACGGGAAATGATTGATAAATATTCACCGCAAAATAACGTTGATGCACAAACGCCGCCGTGTTTTATAGCCGATGCTTTTAATGATAAAACAGTTCGGCCGGTAAACAGTTTGTTATTTTACAAGGCTTTGCTTGATCATAATATTTCTACAAGCTTCCATGTGTTTCCGCAAGGCGGCCACGCAATCAATGTAAATAACAATCCAGGCTCGACGTCTTTATGGAAACCACTTTGTGAAGAATGGTTGAAAGAAATGGGTTTTATTTCCTTCGTGAAAAAATAAATTGAAATGAAAAGAATAATTCTATTAATCATTGTATTAGTCAAATTTTTCAACACATCTGCACAAACAAAAATTATTGTTGCGCAGGATGGAAGCGGAAAGTATGCAACAGTTCAGCAGGCATTCGACGCAATTCCTTTACACAATGCAATACCCATAACTATTTATATTAAAGATGGTATTTATAAAGAAAAGATTCATCTTGATTCGGGAAAAAGTTTTGTAACCATTATTGGTGAAGACAAGTTTAAAACGATTTTCACTTATGATGACCATACGGGGAAGATTACACGAAACGGTGACACCATTAACACAAGGACTTCTGCAAGCTTTGTTGTTAAGGCCGATAATTTTACTGCTGAAAATATCACTATTCAGAATGACGCGGGCTTTACAGCAGGACAGGCCGTTGCTTTGGAATCTGACGGAGATAAAGCACAGTTTTATAATTGCCGCTTTGTTGGTTTCCAGGATGTTTTATTTACCAATAGTGAAAAGAGCAGGCAATATTATAAAGATTCTTATATAGAAGGAACAACCGATTTTATTTTTGGCTCTGCGACAGTTTGGTTTGAGCAATGCCATATTCACAGCAAAAAGAATTCGCATGTTACGGCAGCTTCTACCCCCCAGGATCATCAATATGGATATGTTTTTAATGATTGCGTACTAACCGGAGACACCAGCCTGCACAATGTTTCATTGGGACGTCCCTGGCGTCCTTACGCGGCCGTTGCTTATATTCATTGTTATATTGGCGCTCACATAAAGCCGGAAGGTTGGAGTAACTGGAACAACACTGAAAATTATAAAACTACGAGATATAGTGAGTATGAAAATTATGGCCCGGGTGCATCAATCGCTAATCGTGTTGATTGGTCAACGCAGCCTACAAGCGATTCAGTAAAAAAATACACAATCGCGAATGTATTGAATGGATGGCAGCCAAAAGATTGTAATTTTAAAATGTAAAAATCTTAACCAAACAAACATTCAATTATGGAACCAACTACGATTGCTATTAAGGATTCCACTGCGAATCCTGCACCATTGGGATTACTGGCTTTTGGAACAACCACAGTTTTACTAAATCTGCACAATGCGGGAATCTTTGAAATGAATTCTATGATATTAGCCATGGGTATTTTTTATGGCGGGCTTGCGCAGGTTATTGCGGGTATTATGGAAGGAAAAAAGAATAATACTTTCGGATTAACGGCATTTACTTCTTACGGATTTTTCTGGCTTACGCTGGTAGGCCTCATCGTTATGCCAAAGCTTGGCTGGATACCTGCTGCCTCGGAAGGTGCTATGGTAGCGTATCTCATTATTTGGGGAATATTTACCGGCTGCCTTTTTTTTGGAACACTTCGTATAAGCAAAGCGCTACAATTTGTATTTGCTACTTTAACTATTTTATTTTTTTTGTTAGCAGCCGGCGATGCAACGGGTAATGCATCTTTGAAAACTTTCACTGGCTATGAAGGCATTGTTTGCGGCGGTTCAGCCATCTATACCGGGGTGGGAGCATTATTAAATGAGATGTACGGAAAAACAGTTTTGCCTTTGGGATTAGTCATTAGATCATCTTAATAGAATTATAACTATAGGCTGATGCCTCGCGGCTGGGAAACCTATTGATCCGGTGTAATTGGTTTTGCAAATTGTTATTGTGGAAAACGCACCAGCAATGTATTATTTACACAATATCATGAAAAGAAAAAATCTATTATTTGTATTGAAGAAATTTCACTTCTTATCTTATATTTTCTTTTACCTGTTTCCTGTTACAACCAATGGTCAATCCCTGAAAGGCGTTACTGGCAAACCTGATACATCTTACACTACCTATAGTGCGTATCAGGATTCCAAAAAATATCTATCCGGTATTGCTATTGTACATGAATTTAACTATCCCGATGTAGCACAAGAAAAGGGAATTACTTACTGCACAATAAATCATCGCAATTTGCTGGTCGATGCTTTTCTTCCAAAGAAAAAAAGTTTTAAAGAATTAATTGCCATTATAATGCTTCATGGCGGCGGATGGCGTTCTGGTAACCGGTCTCAGCATTATCCTTTGGCAGAACGTCTTGCTCATTTGGGATATGTTTGTTTTACTCCTGAATACAGGCTTTCCACAGAAGCCTTGTTTCCTGCGGCAGTTTATGATATCAAAGCGGTAATAAGGTGGGTAAAAGCCAATGCCGGAAAGCTTAATGTTGATACTTCAAAAATAGTTATTGCAGGATTTTCAGCCGGTGGTGAACTTGCTGCATTTATGGGTACAACAGGCAACATGCCACTTTTTGAAGGAACACAATGCAATACCGGCTTTCCGACAAACGTAAATGCTATAATTGACATGGATGGTACGCTTTCTTTTGTTAATAGTGAAAGTGGCGAAGGAGATGACAGTAAGAGAACCTCAGCAGCCACCTATTGGTTTGGTTATCCAAAAAAGGGAAATGAGGTATTGTGGGAAGCTGCTTCGCCCCTTAGCTATGTGAGTGCGCAAACACCATCCACTTTATTTATCAATAGCGGAATAGCGAGGATGCATGCGGGAAGACAGGATTATATTAATGTGCTTGATAGCAATCATATTTATTCAGAGGTACATAGTTTTCCTGATGCGCCTCACTCGTTTTGTTTATTTGATCCGTGGTTTGAGCCCACAGTGAAGTATATTGACGGATTTCTTAAAAAGATTTTTTACCAATAAACTATAATAAGTTTTGAATTATAATGCAAAGATTAATTTGCAAGAGACCAATGATATGACTTTTGTTGGTGAAAGGATTTAACTGAGGCTGAGCAAAGTGCTACATACTTTCTAAATTA
>CBIGQT010000323.1:0-4280 GCA_966191655.1 uncultured Ginsengibacter sp. | reverse complement strand
CAATTTTGCCAGGCCCACCGTAAACAAGCGCTTTAATTGTTGATGTCATTGTTTTAGTTTTAATTATTTAAAAAAGTTTGTTTAAGAAATTACTCATGCCGTGAAATTTTTCGCATTGCATTTGCAAGCATGATAAAATTTACTCCGCTTAAAAAAATAAGTATTCCGGCAACCAACAGGGAAGTATTTTTATCAACAACCGCTATCCCCAAAATCAAAACAGCTCCAATAGTCATTAAAAGCCCAATGATCATTCTGGATACAATAATCTGTAAGCTGATAGTTTTTTTGTATGCCATTAATCCAAACCCAAATATGATTTCCGTTATGCCAAAATATAAAAGGAAAGCCATGCTGATTGTAATAAAGCGATTAAATGTTGACCCGTAAATTAAGATAGCCAAAGCATACGCAAACATCCCCACGCCAAGCAACCAATTGTACTTAAGTGGAATTTCCGAACCTCTGCTCTTATTGGCCGTGACAAATGCGAAAAAGGAACTTAAAAACATTCCCGCTGCAACGTTATATTGAATGATACGGGAGGGCTGATAACTTAGTAACAATAAAAAGATTCCTGTTACACTTATTAAAAACCCGTACAAAATCTGTGATTGAAACCGGTTCATAGTTTGATATCTTTATTGTTTAGTGTATGGATGAATTTGAATAGACTAAAAATCATGGACCTACTTAGTTGTTAGAATAAGCGTGTTACCCGGATATTGAACGTTTTGACTATCCTCAGCTGTGATGAAAATATTTTTGGGTTTAAAAGGCAAATGGGCGCTTAGAATTTTCATTTGGCATATTTTAATTGTAAATAATATTTGATGCTATACGGCATAGGTAGTCAACTCTTTTTTATTGCTTAATAAATTCCCCGTCTGCTTTTATCATTATATCGTTACTGATATCAAAGGGGTCAACAGGGCCAACATTAAAGTCACTACGGTTTATCGTTCCTGTTACCTGAAATCCTGCCTTGGTTTTTTTAGACATTGCATCGTCATGCGTTCCGCGGTACCACAGGTCCATTGTAACTATTCTAGTGACTCCATGAAGGGTCAGGTTCCCGATAATTTTAAACCTATCCTTCATACCTGTAGTATTAATAATCGAGGTTGATTTAAAAGTCATGACAGGATATTTGGCTACATCAAAAAAGTTGGGGCTTCTTAAATCGTCATCCCTCATTTTTACCTCTGTGTTTACAGACGATACATCTGCAGAAAGCGTAAATACAGCATCGCTAAAATCAGGTTTTGATGAAATAATGCTTACATCAAATTTTTGAAACAATCCGAAAACAGAAGAAAAACCCTGGTGGGTAATAGTAAAGGTCGGTTTAGAATGCCAGGGGTCGTCTTTCCAGATTGTTGTTTGAGCAAACAAGGTTGAGGAAAATAATATTGCCGCTATAAAAACTACTATTCGTTTCATTTTACAGGAGTTTTAAATGTGATTATTGCGCCAAACCGACTTGTTTCATGAACGATTGATTGTCCCAGAACAAAAATTCTTCAGTCATTTTACCATCTGCACCCCAATGCCCGACTGTTGTCATGGAAAGCTTAAAATGTTTTCCGGTTGGTGGAATTGTTTTTCCGCCACCTATTGGCATCGGTTTGGAAAATGTTCCTTCCATTTCACCAATCACGCAGGTCCACTCACCGCTGCCGAATCTTACGGGATGGGTTTTAATTTTTGTATCAGGGGCAAAAACAAACTGTCCTTTAATTGCGTCAATGTGCTGAGGATACAGACCAGTGGTAATGGTACCATCGGGATAATACACTTTGATATTGTCGGCATGGTTATGGGTAAACATGTCCCATTTCTGGTTGCTGTAATACTCGAAATCAAGTGTATCGAATTTTGCAAGCCTCATTTCTGTAACAGCCTTTTCGTCTGTAAACTTTTTGAGTTCGTTTTGCAGAGAGTCAACTTTCGCCTGAAGGTTTGAAGCATTGCCGCTATTGTTTGAACAGCTTGTGAAAGTTACGGCTGCAGCAACTACTAATAGTGTAGCAATAGTTTTGGTTATTGATATTTTTTTCATTTTAGTACTTTTAGTATTATACTTTGTTTTGAATGAATGCAGAGGACGAAAAACTTTACTGGTTTACGGCTTCTTCGTTTGATTTCACCAACTGAACCTCACAATTGATCCATACATCATTACTTACCAGAAGCCCGCCAGTTTCCAATGCTGAATTCCAGTTGAGTCCCCAATCTTTCCTGTTGATTTTTCCATTAATTGAAAAGCCGGCCTTTTCATTACCCCACGGGTCTTTCTCTACGCCGCCGAACTCAACATCCAGTTTGATTTTTTTAGTAATCCCTTTAATGGTTAGTTCACCTCATAATTCGTAGCTGCCATCCCTATCAACTTTTTCATATGTATTGGCTGTAAAAGTTATTTCTTTGTGATTTTCCACGTCAAAGAAATCAGCACTTTTTAAATGCGTATTCCTGTCTGCACTTCCTGTATCAATAGAAGCGGGGTTCAACCAGAAGTCAATTTCTGCAGTCATAAAATCATCACCAGTGGTATAAATACTAGCCTCAAATTCTTTGAAAAACCCTTTTACATTTGTGATCATGAGATGCTTCACTTTAAAACCGATCTCTGAATGCACCGGGTCGATTATCCATTTTGTTTTTGTTGACATTGTTCTATAATTTAAGATGAATTAATTTGTATCGATCATCTGCAGCTTTGCTATTCGCGCCAGGTAACCACCATCAACATTTGTAGATGACATGTTTTTTGTTTTACTATTTTTGTTGAGTGCATTGTCACAGCTCATCAGAATACAGTGCTTAATTTTGATAGGATAAAAAGATTTCTGTCACGAAATACAAAAACGAAAAAAACAAATCTTCGAAAGTCGTTTAATATACCAAACCTGCTTTATTGTTTGATCCTTGGGTATCCTGTAGCTAAATGCAGAAATGCGGAAGGAAATAATGAGTTCATAAAACTATAAAATATTGATTTAAACGAAAAGAATATTTTCAATTAATTCTTCCTTACCCTAACCTTACAGATGTCATAGTTAGGGAACCAGCAACAGCTTTATCATTAAAAAATGCAACCGTGTCCTTACTCCCTTTCAATCCTAAAGTGTACATTAATGGCAGGTAATGCTCCGGTGTAGGAATTGCCAACATCGCTTCTCTTCCCATGCTTTCATAATGGATCCGGGGCTTATAATTTCCATCGCTAATGAACTGCTTAAATTTGTCATTCATTTGTATTGCCTAATCGTACCCATATCCTGCTTCATTCATTTTATCCCAAGCCACCATCCTGAGATTGTGTACCATGTTTCCACTTCCAATAATCAGCACTCCTTTCTTTCTCAGGGCATACAACTCTTTTGCTAAATCATAATGATATTGAGGACCCTTTGTATAATCTATACTTAACTGTAATATCGGAATTTTTGCATCAGGATACATGTGCCTGATCACCGTCCAGGTTCCATGATCCAAACCCCAATCATGATCTAACTCTACATTTGCTGAGAAAAGTAAATCTGCTGTCTCTTTTGCTAATACTGCATTGCCGGGAGCTTTGTATTGAACGTCAAAAAGTTCTTGCGGAAAGCCACCAAAATCATGAATGGTTTTTGGAAAATCCATAGCCGTGATCTTTGTTCCTTTGCTGAACCAATGCGCCGAAACAACCAGCACCGCTGCCGGTGTGGGAATCTCTTTGGCCATCTGCGTCCAGCGCTGGCTGAATTCATTGTCTTCAATTCCATTCATAGGGGAGCCATGACCTATAAACAAAACAGGCATAAGATGTTCCTGCTCTTTCAGGTTACTGGTAAAATTGTTAAATGCTGATAATGTTGTCATACCCGTTACTCCTGTTATTAATGTTTTAAAAAATTGTTTTCTTTTAATGCAGCAGCTTTGGTGTTGATATTAATAAGCTACCGTAAAACGTTGGCGTATATGTTTTGGATTTTCCAATTCATCTACAATGGCTACAGCAATATCTTCTACTGAAATAATGCTCCTGTTATTTGCATCAAATATAGGATTATCCATGCCTATTCTATAAACTCCCTTTCTTATACCTGATGTGCCATGATGCATTTCAATGGCCGGGCTTAAAAATGTCCAGTCCAATTCCTTTTCATTCTGCAGAATATTTAAATAGTCTCTTGCCGCAGAAGCCCCTGCTCTGAATTCTTTAGGGAATTGCGGCGTTTCTAAAAGTTGCAGGCCATCTGCTACAAATAAACTTCCTGCTCCGCCTACCA
>CBIGQT010000322.1:0-4307 GCA_966191655.1 uncultured Ginsengibacter sp. | reverse complement strand
GTATTCTGAATTTTAAAAGATTTCTTTACTTCCTGAAGGTGCTCAATTGCAGGTTGTGCAGCTTTTAATAATTTCCAGTCAAGCACATCTGCTAATCCATGATCCTGTTCTTCAGATTTAAATAAACCGGTAAACTTTGACGCAGGTTCTTTATATAATATTGGCGATAAGTCGAGTTTAGAAAATTTAGGATGTGATATGTTTTCTCTTTTTTCAAGATAATTAACCTGGCCTACCATTTCATTTATGGTTTTAAAACCAAGTTCCGCCATTATCTCTCTTAGTTCCTGCGTTAAAAATTTAAACAGGTTAACGACATGATCGGCATCTCCTGTAAAGCGTTTACGCAATTCAGGATTTTGAGTAGCCACTCCAACAGGACAAGTATTTAAATGGCACTTCCGCATCATAATACAACCTTCAACTACGAGGGCAGCGGTAGCAACACCCCATTCTTCCGCACCAAGTAAAGTTGCAATAGCAATATCACGGCCGGTTTTCAATTGCCCGTCAGTCTGTACAATAACACGACTGCGCAGCTTATTTTGAACTAATGTCTGGTGAGTTTCCGCAAGACCCAATTCCCAGGGTAAACCTGCATGTTTTATAGAACTTATAGGCGAAGCTCCCGTTCCGCCATCATGGCCGGAGATTAGAATAACATCTGCTTTTGCTTTCGCAACCCCGGCTGCTATAGTTCCTACTCCTGCCTTGGAAACCAACTTTACATTTATCCTTGCATCCCTGTTAGCATTTTTGAGATCAAAGATTAATTGGGCCAGATCCTCTATAGAGTAAATATCATGATGAGGCGGCGGTGAAATCAATCCGACGCCTGCAGTCGCATGTCGCACTCTTCCGATCCAGTCGTCTACTTTATGTCCGGGTAATTGGCCACCTTCGCCTGGTTTAGCCCCTTGCGCCATTTTAATCTGCAATTCATTTGCCTCAGTTAAATATTCGCTGGTAACTCCAAATCTCGCTGAGGCAACCTGTTTTATTGCGCTTCGCATTGAATCCCCGTTCGGTAATTTTTCATACCTTATCTCATCTTCTCCACCTTCACCTGTATTGCTCTTGCCTCCCAGGCGATTCATTGCAATTGCCAACGTAGTATGTGCTTCCCAGGAAATGGAACCAAACGACATAGCTCCGGTAGCAAATCTTTTATAAATATTTTCGGCAGGTTCTACCTCATCAATAGAGATAGAAGGCCGGTTATTTTTAAATTGAAAAAGACTTCTTAACGTGGCTGCTTTTTCACCCTGATCGTTTACAAGTTTTGAATATTTTTTAAAAATATTATAGTCATTCATTCTTGTTGAGTATTGCAACAAGTGAATCGTTTGAGGATTGAACAAATGGAATTCTCCTTTACGTTTCCATTGATATAATCCACCAACTGTAAGCCGCTCGATAGGAATATTTTTTCGACTGAAAGAAAAGAAATGTTTTATTAAAGTTTCATTGGCAATTTCGTCCAGTCCCATGCCTTCAATTCTCGAAGTAGCGCCTGTAAAGTATCTATCTATTACTGATTTTTCTATACCAATAATCTCAAAAATTTGCGCTCCCTGGTACGATTGAAAGGTAGAAATTCCCATTTTTGAAAACACCTTCAGCAAACCATCGTTAACAGCTTTTACATAATTTTTTTTGAGTTGACTTGCGTCCAGCTCGGTTTGTAACCTTCCTGAAAGCTTCATATCACGTATGGTGGATAAAGCCAGGTAAGGATTGATACAAGTGGCGCCAAAACCAATAAGGCAGGCGAAATGATGAACTTCCCACACATCTCCTGCTTCTATAACCAAACCAACCTGTCCACGCAGTCCCTTTTTTATTAAATGATGATGAACTGCTGATGTTGCTAATAATGACGGGATAGCAGCATGTTCCGAATCAATTGCCCTGTCCGATAAAATCAAAACTTCAAAGCCATCGGTTACTGCGTCCACGGCATACCGGCACAAACGCTCAATACCTCTTTGTAAGGAGCCTGGCTTACCGTCAGCCATGAAATACGTTTGTAGAGTTTTTGCCTGGAAAATTCCGGTATCTATACTTCTTATTTTTTCTAATTCATGATTAGATAACACCGGATGTTTTAAAGCAACACAGTGGCACGATAAAGGATCTTCTTCTAAAAGATTTCCGTTGTTACCAACAAAAGTTGCAAGAGACATTACCAACCTCTCCCTGATGGGGTCGATTGGAGGATTGGTTACCTGCGCAAAAAGTTGTTTAAAATAACTGCTGAGATGCTGTGGTTCATCGCTTAAAACTGCCAAGGGAACATCGCTGCCCATAGAGCCTGTCGGCTCTTTCCCGGTAAGGGCCATTGGTGCAATCAATACATCCAGGTCTTCTGTTGTGTAGCCGAACGCTTTTTGATATTTAAAAACCTGTTGTGGTTCGAGGTGCGTAAACATTACCCTCGGTTCAGGCAACTCTTCCAACCGGATTTTATATTTATTCAACCATTCTCCGTAAGGTTTTTGCGAACAGATTTTTTGCTTTATTTCATCATCACTTATTATTCTTCCTTCTTCGAGGTTTACAACAAACATTTTACCCGGCTGCAATCTTCCTTTCTCTTTTATAAGTTTTGGATCTATTGGCAACACACCTGTTTCAGATGCCATTATTACCCGGTCGTCGGTAGTAATACAATATCTTGAAGGACGAAGTCCATTTCTGTCTAAGGTAGCTCCTATCAATTTTCCATCGGTGAATGAAATAGATGCCGGCCCATCCCACGGTTCCATGAATGATGCATGAAATTCGTAAAAAGCCTTTTTCGCCGGATCCATGTGTTCATTGCCGTCCCATGCTTCAGGAATCAACATCATCATTACATGAGGAATAGAACGTCCGCATAATGTGAGTAATTCAATCATATTGTCGAGGCTTGCAGAATCCGATTGTCCCTGTTCTACCACAGGCAACAACATTTCCATTTCTTCTTTGGTGAAATATTGAGACAAAAATCCTCTTTCGCTTGTACGAAGCCAGTTTAAATTTCCTTGTAATGTATTGATCTCACCATTGTGTGCTATGTATCTAAATGGCTGAGCCAATTTCCAGGATGGAAAATTATTGGTAGCGAAACGCGAATGGATTAAACCAAATGCAGATACTATTTTTTTATTACTAAGATCAGGAAAATATTTGCGAAGCTGAAGGCTCGTAAGCTGGCCTTTATAAATAACTGTTTTATAAGAGAGCGACGCTACATAAAATCCTATTGCATCTTTTCTTACTGTATTATTGATAGTTTGTGCAGCATAATTTCTTAATACAAATAATTTTCTCTCGAAATCATCCGGATTATTAATATGATCGGGGCAAGCAACAAAAACCTGTTCCATTTCAGGTTCAACCGATAACGCAGTTAACCCTATACCGTCAGTGTTTACAGGCACGCGGCGATATCCCATAATTTCAAGGCCAAGCGTTTCTGCAGAACGATTGAATATGTCACGACATTCTTCTCTAAGTCTTATGTCTTTTGGAAAAAATAAAACACCTACGCCATATTTGCTGTAGGCGGGTAAATGAATACCAAGCTTTATACATTCATCAAAGAAAAATTCGTGTGGTGTTTGAATGAGAATTCCTGCACCATCGCCGGTATTGGGTTCGCATCCGCAAGCTCCGCGATGTTCCATGTTCTCTAATATGGTAAGAGCATCAGAAATTATGTGATGGCTTTTATTGCTTTTAATATTGGCAACAAACCCAATTCCACATGAGTCATGTTCAAATTCAGCAGCGTATAAACCTCTATTGGCCATATTTATATTAAATATTTAAAATAAAATTAAACAGCAGTCTTCTATACCTGATGACGGGCTAATTATTCTGATATGTGAAGCAATTGTAAAAATGGTTGATTCTATAGAAAAATTGGAAAAAGGATTTGTCTCAAATTATTGTTATTCAATCATGAAAGGAAAACAAAAAATGACCCATTTTACAGTGGGCAAATGTATTTATGCCTCCTGAAATGCAGTCTGGTAAAAGGATTCATTTGAAAAAATCTACAACGCCCAAATTGAAAGATTAGCACGGCGTCCGAATAGTAAACCCGCCAATAAATGTGAATAAATTGTTGATTATCCCATTACAATAAAACCGGATAAAACCTGAGCAAAAAAAAAGTACCATTATAATTTTAATACTAATTTATTCAGCGGGTTAATTAATCACCAGGGATGTCATTGTAAGTGAGCCGGCCATTAATTTATCATTAAAAATAAAGGCATCTTCATTTTTATACTGTAAACCTAATGAGTACAATAACG
>CBIGQT010000321.1:0-4332 GCA_966191655.1 uncultured Ginsengibacter sp. | reverse complement strand
TGGCAAAAACAAAAATGTTTTTATTTTAAAAAAGATACTTGTGAATCTTCGGAATATAGCTGAACGGGTAAATGGCTTAACCAATTATTTTGGAGGTGCAATAACTAACCGGGAATTGGGCAGTAATAGTGATTATTCAAAATTCGTTTCTCATCAGAAAATTGATGGAACTGTTTTTAGAAATAATCTAACGTTTAAATCTTCAATATTCAGCCATTCAATAAGAATGACGATTACCTGTATTGTTGGATATATAATTTCTAAATTTTTACCTAACGGTCATCATAGCTATTGGCTGCTATTAACCATTATCGTTATTTTGAAACCCGGCTACAGCCTTACCCGGCAGAGAAATTTTGAAAGATTTACCGGAACAATTACAGGAGGTTTAATCGGGCTATTGCTATTAGCGTTTATCCATGACCGTAATATATTGTTCGTGTTCATTGTATTTTTAATGATTGGCACTTACACTTTTCAGCGTGTTAACTATATCGTCATGGTTATATTTATGACTCCATATTTATTGACACTTTTTAGTTTGCTGGGCATGGGTTTTATGAATGTTGCCGAAGAGCGTTTACTCGACACCGGTATAGGTTCCCTATTATCTTTTATGGCAAGTTATTTATTGTTTCCACATTGGGAATCCGGGCAGTTAAGCAATTACATGAGTAATGTTTTAAAAGCAAATATTAATTACATGTACCAGCTTTCAGATTTAATTAAGGGAAAAAGTCGTCTACCTTTGGATTATAAATTGATAAGAAAAGAAGTTTTTCTGAGCACTGCCAATCTTTCGGGAGCTTTCAACCGAATGTTGTCTGAACCCAAAAGCAAACAACTAAATAAAAGCGAAATATATGAATTTGTCGTTTTGAATAATGTACTTTCCTCTAATATAGCAGGTCTTATTGCAGGAGCATCATCTAATGAAAATACAACGGATCAAAAAGAAGCGTTGCATTATCTTAAGCTATCTATAGCTAATCTAAACAATAGTATTTCAAACCTTGACAAAAATTATTTACCGATTGATGAGAAAATAAAAATTCCTGAATCGCCGGGGATGATAAAAAAAACGGGTGGCCAATTATATGAGGAACTTGATTTTATTTACAAGCTCACCGGTAAAATAAATAAGACAACTATTGCAATTGCCAGCCAGTCATAATTTACCCGGCTTTTATTCGTGCGGGCTTTTCACTTCCTCATTAATTAAAGAAGGATGTTTTGAAATTATTTTCTTATCAACTATTTCATCTTTTTCTGCTCTCCTTTCAAGGCCCTTCATACCCCAGTGAAGAATGATTGGAATTAATAAAAGTGTACAATAGGCTACGATTGGAAAAAAGAAAAATAAAAGAAATGAAAAAGCGAATACCAATGGAATAGTGAGACTTCTGTAAACTCCAAGCATTATCCTGGCTTTCGAAATTTGACGTGTAAGCATTTTCCTCTTTGGGTTGCTTACATATATCCAAAGCCAACAATTCATCAAACCGGTTAATACCATATTTATTGTATAGATGGCATAAGGAATTCTAAGGTTGGTAAGCGTGCTATACTCTCCCAATAAAGCAGCACTAAATGGTAACATAACCACAGTTAGCAGAAACGCAAGATTGAGCCAGATTAAGGATGTAGAATTTTTTATAACATACCCGAAAATTCTGTGATGAACTGACCAATAATGTCCCACGATTCCAAAACTTATTACGAATCCCAAAAACCTAAATCCCATTTCTGCAATTGAGTGCCATAAAAGTTTATCAGTTGGATCCGGTAATACGGGCGGCTTAATTTCAATAACCAATAATGTAATAGTAATCGCAAATACAGCGTCAACAAAAAAAGTAAATCTTTCTACCTGGAAATACTGTCTTTCTTTATCATGTTTGGCTTCCTGCATTTTTACCTAAAATTTTTAAGTTTTAATAAAAACAATTAAATTTTTAATTAATCCCATTCTTTGCATCGCATCAGATTTACATGCCAAATAGAATATTCATTTGGATTGCCTCGTAACAACGCATAAAGTTATTTAATTCTTTTTATTAAAAATTAGATGAAAATTAGACAATTGCTTTTTTACCCGGTCATGTATTTATTAATCTTAACATCAGTATTCTTATACCTACCAGACCTAAAGAAACAGCAAGCGCTTTTATAATAATTTTTCCTTTTAATTTTCTTGATAAAAAAGCTCCCATTTGAGCCCCGATTATTACACCTATTCCTAACCAAACCACCATTCTAAAAATAATAGGGTCATTATAGTTGCCGTTATAAATATGAACTATAACACTTACGGTTGCCATAATCGCTAAAATAAAATGTGACGTAGCAGTAGCAATATGCACTGGAAACCTAAGCCATTCTACCATTGCGGGAACGTGGATAATGCCACCACCAATGCCTAATAAAGGTGAAAAATAACCAACAAATATGCTCAATATTGACCCCTTTCTTATATCGTAAGAATAATTATAAACCTCGTTCCATTTATCAGTAAGTTGTTGATGCACCCAACCTTTTTTTTCTTCAAGCGGCTTTGTGATACTTTGCTTTTTACCTCCTTTAAAAAACAAAAAAATTGCTAATAGCAAAAGAACAATTCCGAATATTACATCAAATATTTCACGCGAAATATATTTTGTCGTTAACACCCCAAGAATAGATCCGGGAATAGTAAAAGCTGCAAATAACAATCCTGCTTTAAAATCAACTCTTCCCGATGCAACGTAAGCCACAGATCCTGAAATAGCGTTACAGGCAACTATTGCCATCGAGATAGCTGTAATAGTTTCAGGAGAAAAATCAGGTTCCATAATTATTAGTAATGGCACCAGGATAAATCCTCCTCCGGCTCCAATAAGCGTCCCCAACGTTCCAACAATAAATCCAATAATAAGTAATAAAATAAAATTATCCATGCAGTTTTATTCTCTTCAAAAGCGGTTACGTTAGTAAAGACAAAAAATAAAGTTACTATAAATGGATTTGGTTATTAAACCCCGGCTTCAGTTTTTAAAATTTATTATCAGCATTGATAATAAATTTATTTATAAAAAAAGGTTTGCCCTAAAACAAACCTTTTAAAAATACCCATCTTAATCAAAAAAATTAATTAGCTCCCGCTGGATTGCATGCTACCACCCTGCTGCTGATGCTGAGGGTGTAACGTTGGTTCTATTTCATCTTTAAATTTCTTGTATTGATCATCCGTAAAAATTGCTTTTAATTTTTCATCCCGGTCATTCATCATTTTTTCAAATACGCTTCTGTCGGGCCTGTTACCGCTGGCTCTCGCATCTTCTCTCATTTTATCCTGCGCTGTGTAGTAATCAGTAAATACTGCAGAAGTTTTATCCTGCTCGGCCTGGTCAAGAGTAAGAGGCGTGATTAATTTATCCATGGTTGATTTTACCCTTTCTTCTACTGTGTGGTGTTGCCCTCCCTGTTGTGCATTTGTGTTTATTGCTATCGCAAATAAAAGAGCAATAAACATGGTGAGTTTCGTTTTCATACTTTGAATATTTATTTTTTGTTGAGTGAATTTTAAAAAAATTATTTTAATTGTGAGTATGCCCGTCCTTGCCTGGCTTATCAGTCATCCGGATAAATACTTTTTCTATAGTGCTGTCAAATTTTTGTAACTGATCGGGAGTACAAATGTTGCGAACCATTTTAAAATGATGAAACATGTGGAGGTCGAGTATTTTTTGTCTTTTGGCAATTAAATCTGCAGCGCTGTCTACAGATGAATCAGAAACCTTTGATGAATAAATTAAATGGTAAAAATCCATTTTCGATTTTCGTAATTCATCAAATGAAGCGTGTATTGTATCTAACTGATTTTTTCTTAATGACAGGTAGCTATCGACCTGGTCTTTTGAAAAGCCAACTTCTTTTTGCAACATACCCGACATACCATTCTGATTTTGATCATGGCTACGGGAATTTTTCTGA
Organism: uncultured Ginsengibacter sp.; assembly: GCA_966191655.1. Classification (GTDB taxonomy): domain Bacteria; phylum Bacteroidota; class Bacteroidia; order Chitinophagales; family Chitinophagaceae; genus Ginsengibacter. The sequence goes on along the minus strand of CBIGQT010000321.1, from coordinate 360 downwards.
ACCGGGTTATTTAATACAAGAAAAAATACCAGCATTGCAATATTGGTTATCAATAAAAAAATAATTATTGAAACGAGTGACCTGTTTTTTGTTACTGAGTTCATTATGGCTTAGAGTTTTCAAAATCATATAAATTATAGCTTACCTGGCTGTATTCATCTGCCGTAGCCAATTCAGAGCCTTGTTGCGTTAATGAATTGCCAGAGGTATTGGACAGAAAAATAATCATCGCATTTAATATGAGCACAAAACAAATGCATGCAAAAGCAACCACCGGTCTCGGTACAAAGGAGGACACTTTATTCCACATATTCTTTTTGCCTTACATTCTTGCTTGAAGCCTGGTAAAGTGAACGGGAC
>CBIGQT010000320.1:0-4332 GCA_966191655.1 uncultured Ginsengibacter sp. | reverse complement strand
CAAATTGATAAATGCACAGTGATTGTTCAAAAAAATTCATGGTTCTTTTTTTTAGGAATGATCCTCCCGCTGTTATTATTTTTACGTAATCATCCGCTGCCTCCAGGTAATGAATTTGGGTAACCGGTATAACTTTTATTGTATTCCCATCTTTAACTACAATACGGTTCTGTTGCCCCGGCGATTGTGCTGCTGTCTCAATTACAGGCTGAGCTGAAGTGATGGAAGGTTTGCTCAGGTGCTTTTGTATTGCTTTATCAAACCGTTCTTTACTAAATGGCTTTAGCAGGTAATCCGTTGCATTTAATTCAAAAGCTTTTATTGCAAATTCATCGAAGGCTGTTGTAAAAATTACTGCAGGAGGTTTTTCAATAAGCTCAAGCATTTCAAAACCATTTATTTTAGGCATTTGAACGTCAAGAAAAATGAGCTCAGGTTCATATTGCATTATTGCTTTCATTCCTTCAAAGCCATCGCTGCATTCTGCAACTACAGTAATATCATTATACGATTGTAAATATTCTTTTACAATACTCTTTGCCAGTGGTTCATCATCAATAATTATAACCTTCATATTATTTGTGGTATAAGTATAGTTGTAATAAAATTGGTTTGTTCTTTCTGTGTTTTCAATAGATCGTGGCGTGCAAACAAAAGAAATAATCTTCTTTGAATAGAGGATAATCCAAATCCTGTTCCTTTTAGTGGCTGCGATGTTTCAGGATCAAATGGATTTATCACCATTATTTTTAAGTAATTGCTTTCCATAGTTGCTTCCAACTTTATAAATACTTCGCCCGTGGTATCATACAATCCGAATTTGATTGCATTTTCTACAACAGGTTGTAACAATAGAGAGGGTAATTTCATTAATAACACTTCGTCGGTATAAATTATTTCTGTTTGCAGGCGATGTCCAAAGCGAACTTTTTCAATATCCAGATAGAGCCTCAGATACTGTATTTCTTCCTCTAATGTGCTCCATTGCTGATCATCTTTCTTCAATGTGCCACGTAAAAAATCACTTAGCTGTTGTATCATGTGTCTTGCCTTTTCCGGCTGGGTGCCGGTTAATGCACTAATGGAATTTAAACTGTTAAACAAAAAATGAGGTTGCAATTGTTGCCTTAATTTAAATAACTCCGCTTCTCTTGCTAGTCTTTCAGAATCGCTTTTTCTTTCATTCATTGTTTGCTGTTCTTCTTGTGTATACCAAAGCAGCCCCATCATGGACACACACCCTATTAATAAAAATGAAATCCCAAATCGTATTCCATTAGATTGTGAAAGAGATTGTGTGTAGTGAGGATCTTCTTTAAACAGCAACCATAATATTCCCCCGGCTAACAAAGAACAAAGACCGCTCAAACCAAGACTTATCGTTAATATATACCAATATTTTTCCTGCCTTGGTAAATAAAATCGCATGTTGTTAAGAATCAGCAGGCAACTTCCGGTAAGCAATAAATTATTTACAGCCGCATCAACAATTATCTCGGTTTTGTTAAGATTAAAGTTTTTTAAAATTCCCGTAAGAACAATAGAATAAATTATACTGATAATAGCCCAGTATATAATGCCTGCAAAAAATATTCTTCCCTTTGATGTAATTGATTTACTCAAGAGCTTTTAGTTTAAGGGCAAACATTTATGCATACTGCTTTCAAGCAGATAGGACGCACGTTGTTTTGTAACCTTTATATATCTTTCTGCTTCGTCTTCTTCACAAATGCGTGAATACAATTCAGCGCCATCAATAAGTTCACTTAAGGGATGTAATTCCGAAACATCAATAAATTTCCAATGAACAGGTTTCTGGATATTGTTTAAAAAATTATCTTCTTCCAGATGGCCTGTTGTCCTGGCTTTTTGAAAAGCATGCAAATCATCTTCAGCGAATATTAATCGCAATTGCTCATCAAACTGCGGGGTATGCGTCCCGTCACCGCAAATAATTCTGTAAACAAGTTTTGCAAGATACCATTTCATACAATTGATTTTATAAAATGAATAATGTAAGGTTAAATAAAATTTATTGGTGGTTAGTAATTGGTAATTTCTATACCACCAAATACACAGGTTCCATGAAGGATCACAATTTTCTCCGGATCTCTAACGGTATTTGTAATATTGCGCTTATCTTCTATGCCACCAAATACAGCAGTAACTTCATTCTTAACATCCCAATTTGAAGGTACCAGTAATTTTGCCCCACCAAATACGGCATTAACTTCCAGCTTCGCAGGCCTTTGCAAATCCGCCTGCATTAAATTTATTTCAGCGCCTCCCATAAAACAATTCATTTCTCCGCCTCTGAAATTTTTGGATAGAATAATTTTTTTTACACTGCCAAAGGCCGCATTAATTTCAACATACTCTGCGTTCTCATCTTTTGTATTACTTTGTGTTTCTGCATAGTTACCTGAAGTTCCGGTAACCGGGTACTGTTTGTCATAGTTCATCCAGCGCCTTCCTCTGCGGGTTCTTCCACTCCAAGTATGTCCTGGTCTTAGAATATAAATGATACCAACACTTATCAATATTGCAGGAACGATATAATTGTGAAAATTAAGCTCCGGGCTTGTTTGATCAATCAAAAAAACAGTTCCAACTATTATCATAACAAAAGCTCCCGGATTGTGAAACCGACTTTTAATTCCTGTTAAAATACCTATGGCTATTAATAATACCGGCCATGTAAAAAACCAGCCGGGTATGGGAGCGCCCATTTTGTAACACAACAACAGGATGCCTGCTATTAAAATAATAATCCCACTCCATACACGTGGTCCCTTTGATCCTCCAAATTGCTGTCTATCGTTTTCATTTTGTTCCATAACTATTTTCATTTTTATAAAACAAATGTATATACAGCCTGCGCAAAATAAAAGGCTAAATAGGTATGTTTCTTTAAAATGTCGGTAAACAAAAGATTTAAGCAGGTGAAATTTTATGATACCAATTATTATAACAATTCTGATTATACATTTGTGACATGGCGCAAAAAAAATTACAAAGATTCGCTGCGATAAAGACTTTTCCTAACGTACTTGAATATCCTGAAAACATTGCGGGCAAATGGAATGAATATTTTAAAAATGATTATCGCATTACACTGGAACTCGCTTGCGGCAAAGGAGAATATGCTATTGGTCTTGGAAAATTATACCCACAAAAAAATTTTATTGGAATAGATATAAAAGGAAACCGCATTTGGGCAGGTGCTAAATATGCGTTGGATAATAAACTAAACAATGTTGTTTTTCTGCGCACGCAGATCCATAAAATAGACACTTATTTTATTAAGAATGAAGTAGAAGAAATATGGATAACCTTTCCTGACCCGCAATTGAGAATATCAAAAGCAAATAAAAGGCTGACACATCCGCGATATTTGAGATTATATAAAAATATTCTCAAACCCAATGGTAACATTCATTTAAAAACAGATTCACCCGACTTATATAATTTTACAAAGACTGTTATTGAATTGTACAAGCTTACAGTAAATTTGGATGTTGATGATGTGTATAAACAAGAACAGGTTTCCTCTGAATTAAATATAAAAACTCATTACGAAAATCTTGATATTGCAAAAAGCAAAAAAGTTTTTTACGTATGTTTTTCTTTACCGGAAATTTTAATTGATGCGGATGATGAGCTTGATAACATTTTAAAAAACAAAAATGAAAAGCAGTGATGATGATTTTATAGAAGGAATACATTTTTATTATAACGAAAATAATTTTCTTGTATTTACTGAAAAATATCACCTGCAACGGGGTTATTGCTGCGGCAACGGATGCAGGCATTGCCCTTACAATTATGAAAATGTATCAGAACCTTTAAAAAGCAAATTAATTGACGAGAAAAAAAATGTCAAAAAAAATAAAGAAAATTAATAAGAAGGAATCTCCCAGATCGACAACAAAACAATATAGTTTTTTTGAAGATGTCTACGCGGTAGTAAGACAAATACCCAAAGGAAGAGTTACTTCTTATGGAGCTATCGCTAATTACCTGGGCACCAAACTTTCGGCACGAATGGTTGGCTGGGCAATGAATGGGGCACATGGAGTAACTCCTAAAGTTCCGGCACATCGTGTTGTAAACCGCAATGGCATGTTGAGTGGCAAAGCACACTTTGGCACACCAACTCTTATGGAAGAATTATTGAAAAAAGAAAAAATAAAAATAGAAAAAGATACCGTTGTTGACTTTGAAAAATTATTCTGGGACCCTTATAAAGAATTAGGCCTTTAATTATTATTTCAATCATTGAAGGAAATATTTTCTCATGATCCAGGAAACGCCATAAAGAAGAAAAGCAAT
>CBIGQT010000319.1:0-4334 GCA_966191655.1 uncultured Ginsengibacter sp. | reverse complement strand
TAAAACAATAGATTAACACGTTCGTCTTTAAAACTAAAAAAAATCCAGTAACTACCGGATAAAAAACTAAAATATTGCGAGGCAAGTCTATATGGCAACTGAAGAACAGAAAAAGAAAATGGTACAAAAAAGATTAAACCCTTCAAGTAATAATAAGGGATCCGAAGAAGATCCCAAAAAGCGTCCAAGATTGAGTATTTACTGGATTTACGGAATTATTTTCGCCGCTATTATTGGTTATAACTGGTACAGGGGTACCACAAGCAGTGGAGTTGAAATTGAAAATACCCAATTTTTTACAATGCTTAAGCAGGGTGATGTTGACCAGATAAAAACGGTAGGCAACAAAAAGATTGTAAGAGTATCTATTAATCCGCAGGCAATTGAAAATAACCCGGCTTTTTACAGAACTGTTTTTGGACCCGATTATGAAGCTGTAAAAAAGATGCCTGAACCACAAGCATACTTTGGTATTATAAAAGATGAAACTTTTGCTAATACAATGCTTCAGTTTTATAAAGAGAATCCTAATGTAAAGCAGGTAGCAGATAAACCCGGAGATGAAGGCGAATTGTTTGGGCAAATTGTAAGCACACTTTTACCCATCTTATTAATTGGCCTTTTGTTTATTATGATGATGCGCAAAGTTGGCGCAGGTGGCGGTGGCGGTGGTCCCGGAGGTATATTTAATATTGGCAAATCCAAGGCAACTCTTTTTGATAAAGGGGCAAGGGTGAATATTAACTTCGGAGATGTTGCGGGCCTTGATGAAGCTAAAGTAGAAGTGATGGAGATTGTTGATTTTTTAAAAACACCAAAAAAATATACCGCACTTGGTGGAAAGATTCCTAAAGGTGCTTTGCTTATCGGTCCTCCGGGAACTGGTAAAACTTTATTAGCCAAAGCTATGGCTGGTGAAGCACAAGTACCTTTTTTTAGTTTAAGTGGCAGCGATTTTGTTGAGATGTTTGTAGGCGTTGGCGCAAGCCGTGTAAGAGATCTTTTTAAACAGGCAAGAGAAAAAGCGCCTTGTATTATTTTTATTGATGAGATTGACGCAATTGGCCGGGCAAGAGGAAAAAATATGATGATGAGTAATGATGAAAGAGAAAATACGCTCAATCAGTTGCTGGTAGAAATGGATGGATTTGGCACCGACCTTGGTATAATAATTTTAGCGGCCACTAACCGTCCTGATGTATTAGATAATGCATTACTTCGGCCTGGAAGGTTTGACAGGCAGATAACTATTGACCGTCCTGATCTTGTTGGCCGTGAAGCAATATTTAAAGTTCATTTGCTTCCCATAAAAATTTCACAAACACTCGATGTGCATAAGTTAGCTGAACAAACTCCCGGTTTTGCAGGCGCAGATATTGCCAATGTATGCAATGAAGCTGCTCTGATAGCGGCCCGCAAAAATAAAGATGCGGTTGATATGAGTGATTTCCAGGATGCCATTGACAGGGTAATTGGCGGATTAGAAAAGAAGAATAAGATTATTTTACCCGAAGAAAAAGAAATTATCGCCTATCATGAAGCAGGCCACGCTATTTGCGGGTGGTTTCTCGAACATGCTTATCCGTTATTAAAAGTAACGATAGTGCCAAGAGGCACTGCGGCTTTGGGTTATGCGCAATATACACCGAAGGAGCAATATCTGTACAATACCGATCAGTTGCTGGACCAGATTTGTATGACCCTTGGAGGAAGGGCTTCTGAAACAATTTTCTTTAATAAAATTTCAACAGGCGCCAGCAACGATCTACAGCAGATTACTAAAATGGCTTATGCTATGGTAACTGTATATGGGATGAATGAAAAAGTTGGTAATATAAGTTTTTATGATCCCCAGCAGGAAAATACATTTACAAAGCCTTTCAGTGAAGAAACAGGTAAAATGATAGATGAGGAGGTTAGAAAATTAATTGACAAAGCATTTATAAGAACTAAAGAATTACTTACCCAAAGAAAAAGAGAAGTAGAAATTATAGCGAAAGAGTTATTGAAAAGAGAGGTTCTGTTTCAAAGTGATGTGGAAGAATTAATTGGTAAGCGTCCTTATGAAGAAAAGAAAGCTCTTGACTTTGTAGACAACCCGAAGGAAGCAGTTATAGATCCTCCAATTCCCGGGATAATATCTTAAAATCCTTCATAAAAATGAAAAGACAATGAAGGTTTCTTCTTCAAAAGAAAAAATTTTAAAAAAAATAAGAGAGGCACTGAGTAACCCGGTGCCTTTACCTTTTCCTAAAAGTGAGGGAACTAATTCTGTTTTTCAGCAACCAAAGGAGGATCTTGAAATTATTTTTGCAGAAGAGTTTACAAAGTTATTGGGCAAATTTGCTTTTTGCGTAAATGAGTCCGATATGAAAGATCAGTTACAACGACTGATCTCTGAAAAAAAATGGACAAATATTTATTGCAAAGAAGATCACTTATTAAAAATATTAAATCAGGAAAAAAATTACAGCTTAAATAGATCCACCCTGGCTGATTGTGACGCGGCCATTACACCGTGCAAATATCTTATTGCACGAACCGGCGCAATTGTAATGACTTCCGCCCAGCAAAGCGGACGTACAGTTAGCGCCTACGCTCCGGTTCATATTTGTATTGCTTATATTAACCAGCTTGTTTATGAAACAAGAGATGCTCTCAAATTATTTAAAAAAGAATATGGCAATTCCCTGCCTTCTTTCATAACGTTTGCAGCAGGGCCAAGCCGCACAGCAGATATTGAAAAAACATTGGTTGTGGGTGTCCATGGGCCTAAAGAGGTTTATCTATTTTTGATTGACGAGAAATCAAAGTAAATATTTTGCAGATCTAAATTTTCACATGATCAGTTCACATCAAAAAATATATTTTCTTTCTGATTTTCACCTCGGCGCACCCGACCACGCAGCGAGCCTGGTAAGAGAAAAACGAATCGTTAAGTTTCTGGATGAAATAAAAAATAATGCTTCACATATATTTATTCTTGGCGATCTTTTCGACTTCTGGTATGAATATAAAAAAGTAGTTCCCAAAGGATTTGTAAGAATTTTAGGAAAGCTGGCTGAACTAACTGATAATGGAATTATCATTAATTTTTTTGTTGGCAATCACGATATGTGGATGAATGGATATTTCGAGGAAGAACTTGGCATTGAAGTTTTTCATGAATCAAAGGAATTTGAGTTTAACGGTAAAAAATTTTTAATTGGACATGGAGATGGGCTCGGACCCGGCGATCACAGGTATAAGTTTCTGAAAAAAATTTTTAGAAATAAATTTTCGCAAAAGCTTTTTGGGGCTTTGCATCCTGCTGCAGGTATTGGCCTTGCTGATTATATGAGTCGAAAAAGCAGGGCAGCTACAGGAAAAACAGATGAAGAGTTTTTAGGAGAAGATAAAGAATGGCTCATTATATTTTGTAAAAAAATACTCACAAAAAAGCATTTTGATTTTTTTATTTTTGGTCACAGGCACTTTGCACTTGATTATAAACTTAACGATACCAGCAGATACATAAATCTCGGAGATTGGATTAAATACAACAGCTTTGCCGTATTTGACGGGGTAAATGTTGAATTAAAATATTATGAATAATGCGTGATCCTTTTAAAAAATATTTTCGTCTGATCGTGGTAGTTATAATTACCTTTTTTTCATTAAAATTACATGCCCAGGATGATTCCCTGTTTCGGTTTTTAAAAAAAATAGAATACCCGATTTCATCTTTCACAGTCGATAACATTGGAGAATTGTATATTATTAATACAGACAACCAGTTAAAAAAGTATAATGAAAAAGGAGATTCTATAGGAGTATTTAACCTGGTTACAAAGTATGGAAAGCTTAGTTATGTGGAAGCACAAAATCCCTGGAAGACAATTCTTTTTTATAAAAATTATTCAACGGTAGTATTACTCGATAAATATTTGAATATGATTTCCGATATCAATCTTCGGAAGCATAATATTTTCCAGGTAAATGCACTAACCACATCGTATGATAATAATATCTGGCTTTATGATGAGCAGGATAATAAGCTAAAAAAGATCGATGATAGTGGTAATACACTTTTTGAAACGGTCGATTTTCGTTTGCTATTCGATTCAGTACCAAGCCCCAAAAGAATTATTGACAGTGATGGTTTTGTTTATTTATACGATCCTGAAAAAGGTTTGTACATTTTTGATTATTACGGAAGTTTTAAAAATAAATTACCATTTTTGCATTGGACAGATATGGCAGTAATTGATAAACAAATTTATGGTTTTGATAAAGAAAATCTTTACCGCTATTCTCCTCCATTTCCCGAGGCAAAAAAATATTCGCTTTCTCCC
>CBIGQT010000318.1:0-4344 GCA_966191655.1 uncultured Ginsengibacter sp. | reverse complement strand
AGGCATTGCAAAAAACATTCCGCCTAACTCTTCTATTCAGTTTGATGCACTGGCAAATTTTCATTTTTTTGAGACTACAGAAGAAGGTAAACGTTCCGTGAATAATTGGAACAGGTCATCTTTTGTAACTTTTGTCAAATTGAAACCGGGTAGTCACCTTATGTCGGACATTAAAACCCTTGCAGGTTTTAGACATACATATTATCCTGATGAAGTCGCAAAGTTTAAAAAGGATGGATTTGCATGGAATAGTAAGTTACCTCCTGTACACTTTGGTTTACAGCCGCTGCTGTCTATGCATACTGATACAAAAATTTCCGGAGGAGGAGTTGAAAATATTGATCCAAAAACTATTTGGATATTGCTTGGCATTGCAGGAGGTGTATTGTTAATTGCATGCATCAATTTTACGACACTTGCTATTGGAAGATCTGCAGGAAGGAGTAAAGAGGTAGGTGTGAGAAAAGTAATAGGAGCAGCAAAAAAACAATTAATATTTCAATTTTTAGCCGAAGCATTATTGTTAAGTATCCTTTCTACTTTAATTGGCTTATTGATAGCAAAATTATTGTTGCCCTATTTTAATCAGTTATCCGGAAGGGAATTAGAATTTTCATTTTCCTTATATCCTGAAATGAGTTGGCTGCTATTAGGGCTAAGTGTTTTGGTCGGATTATTATCCGGCACTTATCCTGCTATTGTTCTGTCATCTTTCAAACCTATTGAAGTATTAAAAAGTAAAATAAAAATCGGGGGAGCTAATTTGTTTACGAAGTCATTAGTCACACTTCAGTTTGCTGTTTCAATCGGATTAATTATTTCAACAGTTATCATTTTGCAGCAAACAAAATTTATGATTAGTAAAAATCCGGGGTTTAATAAAGAGAATGTAATTATGATTGATGCTTCTCAAACGGATGCTAAAAAAATACTCCCGTTATTTAAGGATGCTTTGTCAAGAGATTCTAAAATTCAAGGGATTGCAGGGGCGGAATTAGGATTGGGTGAACATGAGGGATATAGTATTTCAGGCTTTAATTATAATGGAAAACCTAAAAATGTTTTTGAATATTTTATTGATCCTGATTATATAAAAGTGATGGGGATGCAATTAGTTTCAGGCAGAAATTTTTCAAATGATATTGCAGATGATACTACTGTCTCTGTAATTGTGAACGAAGAATTGGTGAGAGATTTTGGATGGACAAAAAATAATGCAGTTGGGCAAATACTCACGGGATACAATGAGGGCCAGGGGAAAGATCCTGTAGTAATTGGTGTTGTGAAAGATTTTAATTTTCGATCTTTAAGCCAGAAGATAGCTCCGCAAATGTTTCACAGGTTTTCTGGTTATATGCCATTTAAATTTTTTGTACGTATACAGCCAGGCAACCCTTCCACAGCTATATCTGATATGAATAAGGCATGGAAAAGTGTGGTAGCAGATGTTCCTTTTAAATATGAATTCGTTGATGAAGAATTGAATGAATTTTATGAATCAGAACAAAGATGGAGTGCAATTGTAGGGTGGGCAGGAGGCATTTCAATTTTTCTCGCATGCCTTGGGTTATTTGGCCTGGCAACACTTGCCGCTGTAAATCGTACAAAAGAAATTGGTATAAGAAAAGTGCTGGGAGCGTCCGTGACGAATATCATTAATTTATTATCAAAGGACTTTGTAAAACTTATTGCCATCGCATTATTAATTGCATCACCCGTTACATGGTATTTTATGCATAACTGGTTACGGGATTTTGCCTATCGCGTAAATATTAGCTGGATGATATTTGTTACAACAGGATTATCTGTTGTTATCATTGCTATACTTACTATCTGCTTCCAGGCAATAAAAGCAGCATTAGTTAATCCTGTAAAAAGTTTAAGATCGGAATAAAATGAATTAGCCTATGTGATAATTAGCAAATAGGCTAATGAAGAAAACAGAATTTTTTAATATTTATTTGTTTACTGAAAAGTAAAGATTCTGTCAACCAATTTGAAAACGAAATGTCAATCGTCAATCACACATCATAAATAACATGGTATGTTTAAAAATTATTTCAAAACCGTCTTGAGGGTTTTTACCCGCAACAAAGCCTTCGCTTCTATCAATGTACTTGGCTTATCAATCGGTATCAGCGCAGCATTGGTGATCTTCCTAATTGTTCAATATGAGTTTGGTTACGATAAGATTGAAACAGACAACAACCGTATTTATCGTGTTGTAATGGATTTTAAATTCAATGGTAATGAAGGCCACAGTGCTGCAGTGCCTGCGCCTTTAAGTGCGGCCATACACAAAGAAATAACCGGCGTAGAAGCAACTGTGCCTGTAATGCTATTCCAGGGAGATGGCACAGCAAAAGCCAGTATTAAAAGAGATGGCTCATCACAGCCCGTTGCATTTAAAAAACAACCGGGAATTGTATTTACAGCTCCGCAATATTTTTCAATGTTGCCTTATCACTGGGTTGCAGGTACACCGGAGTCTTCATTAAAAAATCCTTTCAATGTTGTATTAACTGAAAGCAGGGCAAAGCAATATTTTCCTTCAACAAAAATTAATGATATCATCGGCAAACAAATAAATTATAACGATGATTTTACAGCAGCGGTTTCAGGCATTGTCAACGATTTGGATGCACGCACTTCATTTAATGGCGTTGAATTTATTTCGTTCGCCACCATTGCCCAAACGCACATGCAAGATGATTTTATGATGAATACATGGAATGATTGGATGGCGTATTCACAGGTGTATGTAAAACTTTTAAAAGGTACTAATCCGGCAAACACAGAAGCGCTGCTGGCAGCATTATTAAATAAGTATAATAAAGACGCTAATAAAGATGCTGCCAACACCATGCGTTTTCATTTGCAACCTTTACAGGATGTTCATTTTGATGGTTTATATGCCATCTTTTATCAGCGGCTTGCGCATAAACCAACTTTATACGGATTGCTTGCAGTTGCTGCATTTTTGTTATTACTTGCCTGTATCAACTTTATAAATCTTACCACTGCTAATGCGTCGCAGCGTGCAAAAGAAATCGGTATCCGTAAAACAATGGGCAGTTCAAGAAAGCAATTGATTTTGCAGTTTTTGGGTGAAACATTTTCGCTGACTGCTGTTGCATGCATCGTATCATTTTGTTTAATTCCATTGTTATTAAAATTGTTTGCAGATTTTATACCGCCGGGTTTACAATTTCAGCCACTTCATCAGTCATATATCTTTTTGTTTTTGTTGCTGCTTGCTTTGCTCGTAAGTTTTCTTGCAGGATTATACCCGGCACTTATTTTATCAGGATATAAACCGGTAAATGTTTTAAAAAATCAATCATTCACGGGAAGTAATGAAACAAGACATGCATGGATAAGAAAAACATTAACTGTATCGCAATTTGTGATTGCGCAATTTTTTGTAATTGCTACGGTGATGGTAAGCAAACAAATAAATTATTCATTGAATGCTGATATGGGTTTTAATAAAGATGCCATTGTAAGTTTTGATGTGCCGCGATCTGATACTGTGCCCAATCATCGTGTTCAGTTATTAAATGAAATAAAAAATATACCCGGCGTAAAGATGGCAAGCAGGGGATTTTTAACACCTGCCGCTGAAGGTGCAGCATTTACGGATATTAAATATGCAGGTGCAGCAAATGATAATAAAGAAAGTGTGCAGTTACGCTGGGGCGATACGAATTATCTTAAACTCTTCAACATAAAAATTTTGGCAGGAAGAAATATAATGGAAAGCGATACGGTTAAAGAATTTTTAATAAACGAAACGTATGCAAAATCACTTGGCTTTAAAAGTCCGGAAGATGCATTGAACAAACAACTTGATTACAATGGTGAAAAATTGCCGATAGTTGGTATCATTCACAATTTCAATGAACAGTCTTTTCATGGTGCAATTGGTCCGCTTGTGTTTACTTCACTTAATAGCAGGAGTTATTTTTTCCATATCCTGTTGCAGCCACAAAACACTGCAGGTACATCATGGCAAGCTACGATGAGTAAAATACAAAAAGCCTACCATCAAATCTATCCCGATGAAGACTTCAGCTACAAATTCTTTGATGATACCATTGCAGATTTTTATAAGACAGAGCAGCACACGGCAAGCTTGCTAAGCTGGGCAACCGGTTTGTCTGTTCTTATCAGTTGTTTGGGTTTATTAGGATTAGTGATGTACACTATCAGTACACGAAAAAAAGAAATCGGCATCAGGAAAGTATTAGGTGCAACGGTTGCCAGTATCATTTCTGTTCTGTCAAAAGATTTTGTACAACTGGTTTTAATAGCCTTTGTAATTGCAGCGCCTGTTGCATGGTG
>CBIGQT010000317.1:0-4347 GCA_966191655.1 uncultured Ginsengibacter sp. | reverse complement strand
TTCTCCAGATACAAAAATCATGTGCCTGTTCCCATGTTACACCTACTACAGGATAATAATTGTAAGCCGGATAACGGAAGTAATAATCTACATAAGGCTCATTATAGGCCAGTTCACTTCTCCAAACTAAAGTATCAGGAAGGGCCAGTCTCATTATGGCAGTATCATTATCAAATGTATTACCAAGCCAATAAAGATATTCGCGGTAATGAACATTGGCAACTTCCGTTTCATCTATATAAAATGAGTTGACACTTACACGGCGGGGTATGTTATTCCAATCGCCCATTACATCTTCTTCTTTGGCACCCATAACAAACGTGCCACCTTGTATAAAAACAAGGCCCGGGCCGGTTTTCTGTTCTTTCGCTTTAAGTACATGGAAATTACCATAGTTCTTATCATCATAATTCCATCCTGTTACAGAGGATTTGTCTTTCTTCTTATGACAAGACATAAAAGTAAAAGACGAGGCCAGGATAATAAGACATAAATTTCCGGCAGATATTGATTTTTGCATGTGCATTCGTTTACAGATTATTTAACGAAAGGTTTTCTCTATTATTGTATTAGGGCATCAATTTGTAAATGCGAATATAAATACTTTATTTGATTTTATTTTGAATACAGAACAAATCTAAAATGTTCAAAAACTTTTTGCAAACCATTCACAAATAAAGTATAGCGCCATCTCTAAATTGTATTTACCCTAAGAATTATTTTTTGTAGAAATGTAAAATTTTTTTATTGGTTTGATGAGTAAATGGCGGCTTATTCGAGCAATAAATATACAATAAAATCGTTCAGGTATCATTAAAAAACTATAAATATTTTCTTAAAGAATTCCTGAAATCCTTTTTTCAAAATAAGTATTGTTGCTTTAATACAGTTTATATTTTAATTGGCCGTTTCAATAAAAAATTTATTTTTACAAAACCCAAAAATAATTCCCATAAAGTTTAGCTCTACCTAACTAAGCAAAATTTACACATGAAACAAGCAACTTTGAAGCTAACGGCATTAGTGATGCTGATTGGAAGTGCGTTTGTCGTTAAAGCACAAAGCAGTACAAATACAATTAATGTAGTTACAACAGCAGTACCTTTTTTAAGAATTTCACCAGATGCCCGTTCCGGTGGTATGGGAGATGTAGGCGTATCTACTATACCAGATGCAAATTCGTGTTTCTGGAACCAGGCAAAATATCCATTTGCTGCAAGTAAATCTCAAATTTCAGCTACTTATACTCCGTGGCTAAAAGGGCTGGATCTTAATGATGTGTATCTAGCTGCACTTTCAGGATATTATAAATTAGATGATAAGCAAGTTATTTCAACTTCTTTACGTTATTTCAGCCTTGGAAACATACAATTCACTGATAACTTAGGTAATAATCTTCAAACTTACAGACCCCGCGAATTTGCATTTGACGCAGGCTATTCCACTAAGCTTTCTGATAACCTGGGATTAGGCATTGCACTAAGGTATATTAATTCAAATTTAGCAAGTGGGCAATCTGCAAGTGGCTCTACTTATAAAACAGGAAGTGCTGTGGCAGCGGATCTTTCATTATTTCATGATGGAACAGTAAACAGTACTGATGGAGCCGGATTTAACTGGGGAATATCGCTTACCAATCTTGGTACAAAAATATCTTATACCAATGATGCGTCGGAGAAAGATTTTATTCCGGCCAATATGGGTTTAGGAATTGCCTATGTAAAACCTATTGATGAAAGCAACAAAGTTAGTTTTGGATTAGATGTTAATAAGCTTATGGTTCCAACGCCTCCTCTTGCCGGCGACTCTGCAGGCCTTGCAGATTATCATAACCAGGGCGTAGTAAGCAGTTGGTTTAGTTCATTTTCAGATGCACCGGGCGGATTTAGCGAAGAGTTGCAGGAATTCCAGATATCTGTTGGTGCTGAATACTCATATAATAATCAATTCTCATTCAGAACTGGGTATTTTTATGAAAACCCTAATAAAGGAAATCGCCAATATTTTACAGTTGGTGCCGGTTTAAATTATAATATGCTTGGTTTTAATTTTTCGTACCTGATACCTTCAGGAAGTGGAGTTAACAGGAATCCATTATCAAATACAATTCGGTTTAGTATTATTTTTAATCTTGATAAAGAAACTGCAGTAGGCACTACACAACAATAATTTAAGTATTAATAAAATAATTTATTGACGCCTCAGCATATGAGGCGTTTTTATTTTAAAAATTTAATATACAACAAGACTACTTCAAGATCATCTCTATTGATTAATATATATTTGGTAAGAAATTAGAACAAGAGAAGTCACCAGCAAGCAATCAATAATAAATAATTTAATAAATGTCATTTAGAATAGGTTTTGGAATTGACTTTCACCAATTAGTACCCGGAAGAGATTTATGGCTTGGCGGAGTGAAGCTTCCCCACATAAAAGGTGCACTCGGCCACAGCGATGCTGACGTATTGCTTCATGCTATTTGCGATGCATTGCTTGGCGCTGCTTGCCTTGGCGACATCGGGGTTCATTTTCCGGATACGTCAAATGACTTTAAAAATATAGATAGTAAAATACTTTTGCAAAAAACGGTAATGCTTATTGGTGAAGCCGGCTTTAAAATCGAAAACATTGATTCAACTGTTTGCCTTGAACAACCTAAAATAAAACAATACATTCCCGAAATGCAGAATGTCATTGCAACAATTCTTTCATTAAATGCAAATGCAGTTTCTATAAAAGCAACTACATCAGAAAAAATGGGATTTGTTGGGAGGGAAGAAGGAGTTGCAGCTTACGCAACGGCTTTACTTATTTCAATTAATAATTAATGCAACTTTATTTTTTTACACCGGTGCATCATTATCTTTGCCGCAATGCATGAAGTGGTAATAAAAATCATAAATACATCCGGAAATAATTTGCCTGAATACGCAACTGCAGGGTCGGCAGGCATGGATATAAGGGCTTACCTGCAAAATCCTGTTACACTGCAACCTTTGGAAAGGGCAATGATTCCTACAGGAATTTTTGTGGAAATACCTCATGGCTATGAAGCTCAAATGAGGCCCAGAAGCGGGCTTGCTTATAAACAGGGAATCACTTGTTTAAATTCGCCGGGAACTATTGACAGTGATTATCGCGGGGAATTAAAAGTCATCCTTATCAATTTATCATCCCAGGAACAAACAATAAATAATGGTGAGCGTATAGCCCAGATCGTTATATCGAAAGTTGAAAGAGCGTTGCTGCAGCCGGTGGAACAACTAGAAGTATCTTTAAGAGGCGAAGGAGGTTTTGGCCATACCGGCAAAGTTTGATTTTTAAATGTAAAGCAGGATAATGAAATATTTTATTACGGTTGTTTTTGGTTGTATTTTACTGTATTCAATGAGCAGTTGCAGATCAACAAAAAAATTGCAAACCGCTGTTAGCAGAAAAGATACGTTAGTAACAAAAACTCCTGCTCCTGCAACTAACGATTCACTGAAAGAAGCTTCTGATATTTTAAAATCGCTTGACAAAAACAGGATAAGTTTTAAAACTTTTTCTGCTAAAATAAAAGTTGACTATGAAGATTACAGAGGAAAGCAACCAGACTTTAATGCTTTTGTCAGGCTATATAAAGACAGTGTTTTGTGGGTTTCAATTAATGCAACATTTCTTAGTATTGAGGCCTTCAGAATTCTTATAACCAAAGATTCTATTATCATTTTAAATAAACTGAATAAACAGGTTGAATACCATAACTTCAATTACATTGAAAGCATTGCACGTATTCCATTAAATTTTTCTACGCTTCAGGATATAATTATTGGCAACCCCGTTTATGTGGGCGATAGCATTGTGTCTTATAGAAAAACAGAAACTCATATTCTGTTGGGAACGGTAAGTGAGTTTTATAAAAATCTCCTGACGATATCTGCAGATAATGATTTAGTGGAAAAAAGTAAATTGGATGATATTGCCGTTGGACAAAACCGTACAGCAGATCTTAGCTATGGCGATTATGAAAAAAACAACGGTTTTTATTTTGCCACAAATCGCGAAATTTCGGTTGCAGAAAAAACAAAAGTTGATATTAATCTTAATTACAAGCAATATGATTTTAACAAGGAATTATCTTTCCCTTTCGGAGTCCCAAAAAATTATAAAACAAAATAAACGTTACTTTTAATTATTTATATCTCTACTGTAAATTCGTAACTGTCTGCGTATATAACTACATAATTTTTTATTAAACATTCTCTGCATGCAAAAGACAATTGTAATAGCAATAACTTTTCTTTTATTTCTTTTTAAAGCAACTGCGCAGCAAACTTACGATAAAGATGCATTGCAGCAACA
>CBIGQT010000316.1:0-4351 GCA_966191655.1 uncultured Ginsengibacter sp. | reverse complement strand
AGTAACAATATTTTTCTTATGATGAACCAACACATCAGCCAATAGCAGGTAAAAGATCAGCGATAAATTGTCATTTGTTTTTGGGACAGCACGCCATAACTTAACAGATTTCGATGACAACTTTACAAAACTAACTGCTGGTTTATGCTTTTTTGGCTATGTTAAGAGAGAACCGGTACGCATATAATGGTGCTGTCAATCTTTATCACTTTCCGCAGAAGCTACGAAATAATTTGCGGAATGTAATGCCCCCTCTGCTACCATAAGATTTACTGCTCGGAACACACACACAAACGTCCGCAACTGCGGGCGTTCTGTTATTATAGACTACCTTCATTTGCGGGTAGAGCAGCTTAAGAATAATCTTTATCAGAAATTAAAATGAAAAACTTTAACGGGCAATACCCTTCTAAAAGCTAACGCCATTTGCAGTAAGGTTATATCGTATAATGATGCATAATTTCGCCTAACCTGTGGCATAGATTTATTTATTTCTTACAGTCCGGCATGTTCGGTTGAAATACTTGTATTAATAAATTGTGGCATTAATTTTTATTATTAAATTAGTATTTGCATAGTAATTGGTGCTTTGCTATTGCTCTAAACAGACAGTTTTTTTATTAAAAAACTATATAAAATGAGAGTTAAGTTTTATGGAGTTCGTGGTTCCCTGCCGGTAAGTGGCAGAGAATTTATGAGATATGGAGGTAACACAACCTGCATAAAACTATACCGTGAAGATGTAAACAGAATTGCAATAATTGATGCAGGAACGGGAATCAGAAACCTGGGAAAGGATATAATCAATGAGGGATTGCATCAGAACGTAATAAACATTTTGTTTTCTCATTTCCATTGGGATCACATCCAGGGATTACCTTTTTTTGCACCTGCCTATAACAAAGATCAAAGAATTGGAATATTGGTGATGGGAAAGCAAAGAAAATTTAAAGACCTCAGGGGAATTTTTTCGTTGCAAATGCAAAAAGATTACTTCCCTGTGCCCTTTGAGGCTATGGGCGCAAAGTTTGAGTTTTTATCTTATGGAGATAAAGAGACTCTTTACCAGGCCCGTGTTACAGTTTGTCCCCAGCATCATTTAATTATGGGAGGCTCTTATGGTTTACGAATTGAAGATACGGTATCAATGGTGGTATGTACTGATATTGAGCACCTGAACGGCATAGACGAAAACATCGTTGACCTCGCCATGGGCGCAGATTTACTCGTTCATGATGGTCAATACACGCCGGAGGAATACCAGACGCACAAAGGGTGGGGGCACAGTTCCTGGATGCATGCCGTTGAAGTGGCTACCCGTGCCAATGTAAAAAAACTTATTGTCACTCATCATGATCCTGACCATGACGATGACTTCCTTGACCAGATGGAAAAAGAGTGCCAGGCGGTTTTTCCCAATTCAGTATTTGCGAAAGAAGGGATGGAGGTTTTGGTTTAAACTCTCTTTCAATACTTGTTTTTCTTCCAACAATTATTTTAGTGTCTGGTGGTAAGTAAATAAAGTTATGATGCGAAGCATGCTGAGGAAAGAAAACTAATGAGGCGCATAACGTAAATTTTTATAACTAACGGTCATAAGAGTACACGAAATATAATCTCTCCGGGCAATTGACACTCCCTTTCTTAATTCATCAGATTAAGAAATAAAATAGTATTGGTTACAAATACGAATTGTTATTCAATCACGTTCCTGAATAAACCCACATTGCCGCTAAAAAGCCTGCGATTAATACAGCAACACTTATGAAAACATATCGTAAGCGATTATGTTTTTCAAATAAATTCATAGAGTAAAATATTATAGAGCAATCTTAACTCATAACGTAAATAATTCAAGCTTTATTTTACCCGCATAGTGAAAAATATTATTGTAAGCCGGTTATAAAAACAGTTGTGTATATGAACGTCTTGCTCTGCGCCTAAATTCCTGCCCGACTGGATGAAAAAAAGTCAAAATCATACAAGCCGGTATCTCAAACAAGACCCAGGGCAACTATAAAAAGCCCAAAAGAAAGAATCCGCCAATTCAGTTTTTCATGAAACATGTATCAGTTGTAAAGCTTTTCCTGCATTTATCCTTTTTAAAGTCTTGAATTTTTTGCCTTCCTGTTCATTATAATTTATAAAGAAAATTTCAAGCTGCCTTATTATACCAGCCGGCAAATCCTTCATCTCTTTCACTTCTGCGAATAGCAGTGAAACTTCGGGTATAGCAAAAAACCTATCGTTGCGAATGGTTTTACCTTTTTCTGTTTGTTCGGCGGTTATGGCGCCGATAATGCGGCAATCCATTACACAACCCGTAAAGCTTTTAAACTCTGAAATAACAATCACATCAAGCGGATCATCGTCACCTCCCTTTGTGCCAGGTAGGAAACCAAAGTCAAAAGGAAATACCATACCTGCCGGCAATATTTTTTTTAGCCTGAACCATTTATTTACCGGGTCATAATCATACTTCTGAGCGCTTCCCTTTGGTGTTTCCACAATAGCGGTTACAGTTTGCATATTTAAGTATTTAAAAAAAATAAACAAAAATGAGGCCCGTTAATGAAACTGCTGGCGAAGTATAATAATAAATATAATCAGGTTTGCTGCTAAAGTTTCACATTGTGAGTATCAAATTCCCCCCTTCAAAATAAAAGCATTTTTCTTTTTTAATTTTTAAGTTATAAACCGTTGATATTTAAAACCAATTTTTTTGGCAGGTTATTATGTATAGTAGACTATATATTTTTAACCTAAAATTTTTTTATCATGACAAACATTTTATGGACTATTGCAGTCATCTGCATCATCATTTGGGCCATCTCCTTTCTGGGAGGTTTTTTTACCGGGGGAATAATTCATATTTTATTGGTAATAGCGGTTATTGCTATAATTTATAACCTGATAACTGGCCGTAACGCGGTTTAAGAATATAGATTCAAAGATTTCAATTATTTAAGATAGTTACTCTGTTAAAGAATAATTGATATAGGTCTTCGTTTTGTGAACGAGGGCCTTTTTTTCTATAGAAATTTTATTTTAGCTCTGTGTAACTGTTATGCCTAATCGAATATATCAATCTTTAAGCATATCTTCATCAGGTATCGCTAACCACCTCAACGAGGTTAAATAATTGCGTTTAATGGTTTGCGTTATATTGCCTTACGCCTCCTAAAATTGTAAGCAGAGCCGGGAAGCTATTGAAGTAATTTTATCTAATTAGCATTTTATCCAAGGAAATTTTGTAGAAAAGTAAAAACCATTATTGCCGGGAGGCCGGACAGCCAACTCTTTTGTCTTTCTTTCCACCGGGAAGAATGCCGGCTATCTTTTTGTACTTATCAAAGAAATAGCGGACTGTGTAGGTTACCGCTATATAATAATAACCATCTTTATTATTTGGATTGCCGCGGTTCGTCCCCGCTGCAGGATAAGGGCCTGTATGCACTTCATTGCCACGATAAGCCAGCTCAACAGCTTTGGGTCCTCTTGCATTGAGGAGGTTATTTTGATCTACATATACATTGCTAACATCATCAAGATAATCGGTAAAGATGATACGGTAACCAAATTCAATTCCAAGCCTCATGTCTTCGTTAAGTGAATATGCTGCACCGATTCCGACAGGAACATTGAATTGCGTAAGTTTATAATCTTTAACTCCGTCCATAAAACCTTCGCCTTCAGTGCTGAGCGGTTGTAAAAAATATTTATTGCCAGTGGTATCTTTTGTGTAGGGCTTAAAATGATAAACGCCAACGCCGGCAAATACATAAGGAGTCCACCAGCTATCGTTAAGACTTAAAAAATTATATTGGGCGGTAAGTTCCCAATCAGTAATTTTTGATTTGAAATTTAGATTTCTTTGTTGTATGGCAGCAGTTCCCTTTTTATCATCAGCATGCAGAGAAGCAAACGTAACATAACTTCTTGCGGTTATATGTTCAGAAAGATCGTACTGTGCACCAATAGATCCCATTAATTTTGCCTGGGAGAGGGTGACACTTTTTTGATTAAGATCACCATGGTAATTGGCAAGACCAAGCCGGCCTGAGAAATGAAAATTTTGCGCTTCAGTTATCATTGGCAACAGACAGAAAGCAAAGAATAGTTTTTTCATTGGAAATAAAATAAGTGGATAATATTATTCACTAACGTTTTTTGATCCCGCTTATTTTAATCGCTCCTGCCTGATATCAAAACACTATAGTTTAACACAAGTCAAAATTTTTGGAAAACCCGAGGCGCCAACCTCAATAGTGAATTGTGGTAGGGCAGGTCACTTTTATATTTTTGTTAAGGAATCTAAGAGACTTTTTAGTCTTGTAAAAAAAAAAGCGGA
>CBIGQT010000315.1:0-4355 GCA_966191655.1 uncultured Ginsengibacter sp. | reverse complement strand
AACAATCCTTTTATTGATTGCATTACTTATGAAGATATTTTTTTGCATGAAAAAAGAAGTTTTATTCAGGCAGTAGCGCACGCTACAGGATTTACTGAAGATAATTACACAGGTATTGAACTTGACCTCGATTCAATTGAAAATGTTTTGAGCAGCGCTTCTACGCCATGTGGTATAACCTTACTGCAGGCAAGGCAATTTTTGAATTTTGTAGCCACTGATTCAAAAATAGCTTACGTACATATTTGCGAAGGCGCTGCTTCCATGGAAAATGGCGACGTAAATAATTCTACCGGAAAGCTTATCAGTTATCTTGTGAGCGATTTTATAAAAGCTCATGAAAATAAATAAAAACCTTCCCGGGTTTGATACAAAAGGATTCTATACTCACGTAAAAATCACTTTGCTCCAATTAATTATTGGGGACTCAGGTATTGCGCATAGGCATACCCCTCTTCACCGGCATCAGTTTTTATGAGCCACCACTGGTCGTTGGTTTTGCTTTGCAAAGTCACGATTTCATTGTGCGCTGCTTTACCAACAATTGGTTGATCAGTGCCGGGTCCCTTGCGGATATTCAGGTTGCTGCTTTCGGTTGTAACCTTTGCTTTTGTTCCTGCAGATGCAGCAACATTTACATTCATAACGACATCGCCTGCACGAAAATAGGGGTCTAGCTGGTTGTAAACATCCCATAACTTATCTTTTGTAGCGCCGTCAGGAGCATCACCGTCAATGTATAAAACATTATCCTGCTCTCTCACCTGGAGATTGCTGACACCGCCTGCAGTAGCGGCATCAATAAGTTGCCTGTATTTATCTTGCAATGACATAACTAATATTTTTTATTTGATGGTTAATTTATCATCAATTTTTTTAGGCTTCAGTGTATTGAGGCTCATCATCAATGTTTTTAAATCGCTGCGTTTTATAGTTCCCGTAAGTGTTACAACTCCATTATTAACATCTGCTTTTACATCCGGGAAATCTTTAGTTGCATCAGTAACGCCCTGTATTAACGTAGCATCCGGATTTATTACAACGGGTGCAGGCGGCGGTGGCGGTGGAGTTACAGTACAATTGTTTACTACAGATTTTACGCCTTTTACATCTTTTGCCGATGCAGTTACTTCATCTTTGGCAGCATCGTCTTTACATTCGCCCGATAAAGTTGCAACCCCATCTGTTACTGTTACGGAAATGCCAGGCATTGATTTCAATTTATCTTCAATTTTTGCCTGGATATCAGAATCCTTTGGTTTGCAACTAAAGAACAATGTAGAAGTCGTAAGAACAACGACTAAAAAAATTTTAGGGATTTTCATAATTTTTAATTTTTATTGAGATGAAAGTATTAAAAAAAATTGTTTAAATAATTTTACAATATGTCACAGGCAATTTAATCTTCCACCATCCACAGGCAAGTTTATCCCGGTTATATATGAAGCCGCAGGAGAACATAAGAACGCAACCGCAGCACCAAACTCTTCAGGAGTTCCAATTCTATGCAAAGGTATCATCGATAAAAAATGGGTTTCTATTTCTTTCTCTTTTTTTTGGGACAAAATTGCTTTATTTTTCAGGATAGCATCATAACGTGCAGTTCTTGTATAACCGGGCAAAACATTATTTACAGTTATACCAAATTTGCCTACTTCCCCCGCCAATGTCTTGGACCAGTTTGCCGCAGCTGCACGGATGGTATTGGAAACGCCAAGTCCGGCTATTGGTTCTTTTACAGAGGTTGAAATTATATTTACAATACGTCCATATCCTGATGCCTTCATTGAAGGAAGAACCGCTTTCACTAAAATATGGTTGCAAATAAGATGGCTGTTAAAAGCCTGGAGAAATTCCTCCTTTGAAGCGTCTACAACATCTCCTCCTTTAGGCCCGCCTGTGTTATTTACTAATATATTTACAATATTTTTTTTGGCAAGATATTTTTTCATTGCTGCCTCAACTATTTGTGGCAATTGAAAATCAGCAACTATACATTTATGTTTTTGACCGGCAGATACATCGAGTTTTTTTATGGCCTCTACTAGTTTTTTTTCATCTCTTGCCATCAGTGTAACTTCTGCGCCCAGTAAAGCAAGCTCAACTGCCGAAGCCAAACCCAATCCCTGGGTGCTTCCACACACTACTGCTTTTTTACCGGTAAGATTGAGATTCATTGCAGATATTTATGTTAAATCTAAAGAAAAATCGAATGAATGTTCAAACGAGAAAATATCAGGCCAACAAAACATTCTTTTTAAACAAATCTGAAATTGTTTTGTTCATTTATCCAATAATACAATTTTAAATAATCAAATATTTTTTAGTCTTGTTTACCTGCGTATTCTGTAATGATTTATTTCATTACAAAATTGTTTATTCACACCTGTTTAAAAAATTCAGATTTTTTTGCTTAATCGTTTCATTATATTTGGCGCAATGACATTATTGAAAAGAGAAATTAATTTCCTGCTCAAATATTTTAATTCGTAAAAGATAAAAGTTATTAAAAACATTTGTTGAAAATTCCTTTCTTTTGCGCCCAAATTATGAAAAACAATGGCTGATAAAAACTTGTTTGATTACACGGAAGACTCTATAAAAAGCCTCGATTGGAAAGAACATATAAGGTTAAGGCCTGGTATGTACATTGGTAAATTGGGCGATGGCAGCAGTGCTGATGACGGCATTTATGTTCTGCTTAAAGAGGTGATAGATAACTGTATTGACGAGCATACCATGGGATTTGGTAAGCATGTAGATGTTGAAATAAAAGATAAAACAGTAAGTGTTCGTGATTATGGAAGAGGCATTCCACTCGGCAAGGTAGTAGATGTGGTGAGTAAAATAAATACGGGCGCCAAATATGACAGTAAAGCTTTTCAGAAAAGTGTTGGTTTGAACGGTGTTGGTACAAAAGCAGTGAATGCATTAAGTAGTTATTTTAAAGTGACTGCTTTTAGGGAAGGCAAACAAAAGACAGCAGAATTTGAAAAAGGATTTTTGATCAAGGAGTACAAAGAAGAAAAGACAACTGAAGAAAATGGCACTGCAGTTGAATTTATTCCTGATGAAAAAATATTTAAAAATTACCATTACCTGCAGGAATTTTTGGATAACCAGTTTTGGAATTATTGCTTTTTGAATGCGGGTCTTGTAATTAATTATAACGGTAAAAGATATATAAGTAAAAATGGGCTGCTTGATTTGCTGCAGCGAAAAACCAATGAAGATGAAAACCGTTACCCCATTATTCATTTAAAAGGAGAAGATATTGAAGTGGCGCTCACACACAACAATCAATATGGAGAAGAATATTACAGTTTTGTAAACGGCCAGTTTACTACGCAGGGCGGAACGCATCTTGCAGGTTTTAGGGAAGGGTATATAAAAACAATACGCGATTTTTATAAGAAAGATTATGATGCTTATGACATACGGGGAAGCATATGCGCAGCAATAAGTGTCCGGGTACAGGAACCTGTTTTTGAAAGCCAGACAAAAACAAAACTTGGTTCTCAGATTATGCATGAGAATGGCCCCGGCGTCAAAAATTTCATTGCTGATTTTTTAGGTAAAGAATTAAATAATTATCTGCATAAAAATCCTGAGACGGCAGAAGCGCTGAAAAAAAGAATAGAACAAAATGAACGTGAAAGAAAAGAATTAGCCGGTATAAAAAAATTAGCCAATGAAAGGGCTAAAAAAGCAAACCTCCATAATAAAAAATTGCGTGACTGCCGGTATCATTTTAATGATACAGCAGAAGGTAAAAACAAAAATGAAATAAATGCAAAACGTCTTGAAACAACTATTTTTATTACAGAAGGCGATAGCGCCAGCGGTTCTATCACCAAGTCAAGGAATGTAGAGACACAGGCAGTCTTCAGCCTTCGCGGAAAACCTTTAAACTGTTTTGGACTCACCAAAAAAGTGGTTTATGAAAACGAAGAATTCAATTTGTTACAACACGCACTGAACATTGAAGATGGCTTCGAAGATCTCAGGTATAACAATATTGTTTTCGCAACAGACGCAGATGTAGATGGTATGCACATAAGATTATTATTAATGACTTTCTTCCTGCAATTCTTTCCTGATCTCGTTAAGAACGGGCATGTGTATATTTTAGAAACACCTTTATTTCGCGTTCGCAATAAACAGGAAACCATTTATTGTTATGATGAAAATGAAAAACAAAAAGCGATTGATAAACTAGGGAATAAACCTGAGATAACAAGATTTAAAGGCTTGGGAGAAATTTCACCGGAAGAGTTTGGAAAATTTATTGGCGATGATATTCGGTTGCAGCCCGTAATGCTTTTACCGGAAGTTCATATACAACAATTGCTGGA
>CBIGQT010000314.1:0-4365 GCA_966191655.1 uncultured Ginsengibacter sp. | reverse complement strand
GTTATGGAACACATTAGCACATGTTCTGTATATTTATATTGCGACTTGTTTCAAATAAAAATATACCAATCAAAAATATTTAAATGAATAAACACCATAAGAAGCCTGCCCGTCTCTTTTTGTTCGTTTTATTTTTTACAATGGTCTGTCATTTTTCGGTATCTGCGCAGGATTCTGCGATTATACATAAAACGACCGATACCCTATCCGAACAAGTAGATGCGATAGATATATTAAAAAAAATATTCCATTCCAAAAAAAGTGATTCAACTAAAAAAATTGATACTGCTAAGAACAAGAAGAGTGTCACCGTTTTGCCAGCTATAGGGTATAATCCCAGTATCGGGTTTTTATTGGGAATAAATTTTTTAAAAACTTTCAATAACGGAAATCCTGCAACCACTAAACTTTCTATAACGCAACTGGATTTTTCTTACACAACCAAGAGGGTACTTATTGCCAGGTTTAGAACTAATATTTTTACGAAAGACAATAAATGGAATCTCCAGGGCAACTGGCAATATATGCGTAATTATGTAAAGGATTTTGGCTTAGGCCAGGAGGCCCGGCTTGACCCGCCGGTAAGTTATCCGATCCGGTTTAATTATTTCCGCTTCACAGAAAAAGCTTTCAGAAATCTTGGCAATAATTTTTATGCCGGAGGTGGCATTAGTATTGATATGCGTAATGATATCGGTATTACCAACCCTGATAGTACTTATAGCAGTAACCCACATAACAGTTACAGTACTGAAAAAGGATTCGACTCTACTAAATATTTTGTAAACGGGTTAATTGTCAATTTTCAATACAATAGTAAAGAGCATCCCAATCGCCCATTCGGGGGCATATATTCAGAGATGTATTTGAGATATAATACAAAGCTTTTGGGGAGTACAAAAGAATCGGCGCAGTTATATACAGAGTTTAGGAAATACTGGAGTCTCTCTAAAAAAAATCCGGAACATGTAATAGCTTTTTGGTATTGGGGAAGTTATTTATTATGGGGCAAGATTCCTTACCTGGAGCTTCCTGCAACTGAATATGATACATATAACAGGAGCGGACGCGGTTATACTCTCGGAAGATTCAGGGGGCCAAGTTTTACTGATCTCGAAGCTGAATACAGGTTCCCCATCAGCCAGCAAACAAAGACTTTAAGCGGTGTGGTGTTTGGCAGTTTTCAAACAGCTTCAGATGGGAACAATAGTGGCCTCTTTAAGTCCTGGGAACCTGCTGCCGGTGCCGGCTTACGCATCTTATTTACTAAAAAATCCCGTACCAATGTTTGTCTTGATTATGCGGTAGGTAAGTATGGTGCATCGGGTGTATTTTTTGCCCTCAATGAAGCCTTCTGATTTTATTCTTTTAGGTCGTAACGTTAATAACCAGTTGAATACTCGCAGAAAAAACCGGCTCCAGTGAATTATCTTTCCGGCTTATTGTATTTGCGCTGACAATATATTGAGTTTGGAATGTACTGATTGCGTTCCATTCTTATCATTTGATTTTTCGGCTGTTTCCTAATAACCGTATTTTAAAACTTTATAAGCAAGTGCAATGCGCTTAGAAAAACTCTAAAACCTAAACCCGATGCTTATATTATATCTAAATCCTAATGACCAGAAAGCCTCTGTTCCTGATTTGTTAACTCCCTCATCACTGCTAACATTATTCAAAAAAGGAAGCTTTTCTTTTAGCGCATCAATCACTGCCTGGAGCGTTTCATGTTCATCAAGATTTGGAAGGGCATTCTCCAATTTTGCTTTAAAGTTATAATGTGTAAAGGCAGGCCCAAAAACCACTGCATCAATTACAAATCTTTTTCCCAGAACAAACTGGTATCCGAGTTCAGCGCCAACATTTATAAAATCTATTTTTGTGTTTAAGTTGGTCGATGATTGTACTCCTGACGTATCGGTATGGGTTAAAGTTCTGTCTGTCAGGAAATGGTAAACCGATATAAAAGGCGCCACATATACACCACGGGGAGCATTATATTTATTTTCTTTTGAAAGGTAAAACCTGTAGTCCACGCCAAATGAATAACCTGATTTTTTCTTACTGGGTGAGAGTTTCGTACTATCCAGATTTAGCAGGTTTAAGCTTACTGGAAATTCCTGGTACCCCACAACAATATTCATGGTTTGATGTTTATTGATTACACGTTCATAGCCCAGTTGAAAAGCCTTATCATAAAGAATGCTCATTGTAGCATTGTACTTGATGGTGTTCTTCAATTCTTTTGCAGGTTTGTGAAGGCTATCAGTCGTTTGAGCATACGTGCAAAAACCCGTTATAATAAAAATGTTCAGTGCAATTATATATTTTATATTGAACGCACTTTTCAGTCTGGCTTTGAGCTGTTTCATGAGTTTTTTTGTTAAAGTTAAATATGATCAGCAAGATCCTTAACAAGTCAAGGATTCTATTATTTACTCTGCGAAATTAAACCACCGGCCACAATGCCAGTGAAACAGTTTTGCGATATGTACAACGAAACCAATGATACAAGGTTGCAAAAATATTTGACACTTGCATTAAGCAATCACCCTACCATACCTTGATGAATTTACATCGGGTTACCTGAAACATTATTTCAGAAAACCATCTTTTCTCATTTTATTAGATACAACATCTGCAATATCATTCACTGTTTTTTCAATTTTTGTCGGATTTACTGTTTTGGTGGTACCTGTCCATAACAATTTATCCGGATTAACAGAATAAACAGTTGTTTCAATCATGTAGTTTTTATCAGTGGTATAATAGCCGGGGTCAGAATAATAGCCTGCGCCATATCCATAAAACCTGCCATAACCGCCATAAAAACCGGTAGTGGTGCCAGGTACATAATTTAATTCCTTTTCCACGTCGGCGAGACGCATTATTAAAACATAAGTAAAATTGTCCCGTTTTAATTTATTATCTAATGCAGTTGAGTCCGTTGATTTTATAACATCTGGCGTAAGAAAAGTATAAGAAGCCACTGCGTTGGACCCGATGCGTTTCACAAGCTGGTCTTCTATTACCCTGCGGGAAGTTTCATCTTTTACCGTGGCCACCACGAAGACTTTTGCAGTTTTATCTACAGGAGGAGCACCGGGATCTTTCCAGCTTTTTTCAATTTGTGTAGATGGGCCGCAACTTGCCATTACGGCAGCAACGAATACCGAAAAAATTACTTGTTTCATTTTTGTAGATTTTAAATTACTAAATATTTTTTTATTTGAAAAAGTTTTATTGCACTGCTGCCTTTTTATATCTCGAATTTTTATTATTTTCGGAACGATTCTATCAATCCGGCTTCAGAGAGATTGTAAGGTTACTTTATTTATGTCTTTTTATTTTTCTTTCCTTTGCCAATTGGTATGCCCACTGTTAAGTAGAGCGACCTGTTGTATTGATTGGGAGATGCATCATCAATTACAACATCTATCAACCCAAGGTAATATTGAAGCCCGACATTCATTCCATTGCCACCCATAAGCCGGTAGCCCACACCAAACGCTAATCCTGCATCCAGTGGATGGAACTGATCTTTTATTTCCAATTTATACGTGAGATCCTTTTTATCCACTATCTTATTGGTAAATTCATCAAAGGCCTTAGAGCGTAATCCTAATTGAATGCCTGCTTTCACATATAAATTGTTTTTGAATTTGTATTTCATCATTACCGGCACATTAAAATAACGAAGTTTCCTCGCAACACTTCCGCCGGCAAATGCACTATCCAGGTAAGAATTGTTTAAAGAATATACTGGTAGATCTTTAGCACCAAGAGGGGACTTTACAATCACACCTGTATTCACCATCCAAGAAGGATTTTTGAGTTTGAAATCAAAGTAAAAGCCCAAATTAAAACCCGTAAGGGTATTGGCTCCCGGTAGTCCATGTATATTTGAAAAATTGGCACCACCATCCAATCCAAATTCTATTTTACCTGTATTCAGCTTATCACCTAATAATATAGAAATCAATACCTGTGAATTTGCTGCAAAACCAAAACTCAGCATTACCAGTATTAACAGGAGTTTTTTCATTTGTCCTTTCAAAATTATAAGCCAAAACGATATTGTAGCCCGCCTATAAATTGCTGGCGGCTTCCCAGGAAGCCATATTCAGCTCTAACCATCCAGTGTTTATTTAATTGAAACTGGCTGCCCACAATAAAATTCCACATATCCTTTACTCTTTTATCCAGCGAGTATTGTATGGTGGAGGTGGAAATAGTACTTAATGCTCCATCAGCAGCATCTAAAATATTGCCGGCAGTTGTTAAGGCAGCGTTAGCTGTTTCGTATTTGGCCTTATTAACAGGGTTGTTTTGTTGCGGAGGTGTGAGGCCATTCCACCAGGCATC
>CBIGQT010000313.1:0-4371 GCA_966191655.1 uncultured Ginsengibacter sp. | reverse complement strand
AAACCAAAGTTGCTTTGTTACGGGACTCCATGCAAAGCCAACAGTATTCCGGATTCCGCTTGCATAAATTTCAAAGCCCGTTCCGTCAGGATTGATGCGAGTTAAGGACGCATAAGGTTTTGGCGAATCGCAGATGTTACAAGGCGCGCCAACAGGAACATATAATTTTCCATCGGGGCCAAAAGCAATAAACTTGTTACCGTGATGCGTAGCAGTAGGATATTTATCATAAACGACAACAGGCGCGGGAGGATTACTCAGTCTTGATTCAATACTATCAAGCCTGTAAATAACTGAAATGGTGCCAATGTAAAGACTGCCATCTTTAAACGCAACTCCGTTAGGAACATTTAATCCGCTCGCAATAATATAGATTTTATCAGCTTTGCCATCGTGGTTTTCATCGGTTATGGCATACACTTTATCTTTTTTTGTGCCAACAAAAACAGTACCATTTGGCGATACACATAAGCTTCTTGCATTTTCTATTTCAGCATACACGTCTATTTTAAAACCATCCGGCAGTTTTATTTTATCAAGATTATACTTTTTAAAAAGTGAATCACTGTTTTGCGAAACCATTGTGACTGATTTTGCATTTTCAGTTTTATTATTCTTGCAAGACGACATTGAAAAAATAGTTATCAATGCAATTGAAATAAAAGCTAATTTTTTTAAGGATAAAAATGAAAATCGCATAATAATATTTTTATTAAGTTTAAAAATGAAAACAAAAATGTTTAATCAATAATGTAGCCAAACAATGTAGAATATTATAATAATTTATTTAGATTTTATCAGAGACGGTTGCAATTTATTTAAAATAACATAGAAACACCATTTTCAAATTTAGCTTCATGATCCAGGAGCCATTTCTTTCTCGGTAATCCTCCGCCATAACCTATAAGGCTTCCATCAGAACCTATTACGCGATGACAGGGAACTACGATGTTAAGTTTGTTGCGGCCATTTGCTGAAGCTGCGGCTCTTATTGATTTTGTATCTCCCAGCCTTTGTGCAAGCTGTAAATAACTAATCGTTTTGCCGAATGGTATTTTAACTAATTCGCTCCAAACTTTTTGTTGAAATGCGCTTCCTTCCTGTTGTATTGGGAGATCAAATAATTTTCTTTTGCCGGAAAAATATTCATCAAGCTGAGTGATACTTTTTTGCAAAACTTTTTTTTCTTCTGCCGACAATTCTATTGTGTCAGACGCCGCTGTTGATTTATCATTAACGTATAAAAGTTCACTAATATAACTGTCGGAAATTTTTATCTTAATAATACCGATTGGGGAATCATAATACATTATGACGTTATTTAATCGTCTAACAATTTAGCCAAAAAAATTAAATCATTTTTTTTGTAAAGATTGGCATCATCTGAAAAACATTTACTGTATTCTTCCAATAAATGTTGAATAATGCGCTTGTTGCCAAGTTGCCTGAAATAAGATGGCGTAGGGGGAACTGAAATTCTTTTGAAATAATTTTCCACATCTTTATGAGAATAGATCTGGCCGTTGAGCGGATCTATATAAAAATTTATTTTTTCACTTTTTTGCCTTTCGGGATTGGGAAAATTATAATCAATATCAAAATAGCCAAGAATAAATTGTTTGGGAATATTGATGGCTCTAATAGGAATATCAAGAAGCTCGCAAACGATCAGGTACAGTATACCGTTAGTAATAGCATTTCCTTTTTTTTGTTCTATTACCTTGTTAATTAAAAAATCATCAGGAAAATCGTAAGCAACTTCATTTCCTTTAAGTTTATAATAACTGTAAAGGATACCCGTAATTACATTTACCTGTTCAAGAGGAGTGAGATAACTATTCAATTCGAGCCAGATGTTCCTTCTTATTTTTTCCATCTCCTGTAATGTGGTAGTAGCAATTATTTCAGGATAACGGTAACGGGCAGCGAGCAATGCACCTTGTAATAATTCGCACGAGCCATCTTTCCAGTTTGTAAACTCTTCCACCAAATCGCGGAAATGAAGTCTATGAATAATCATTTCAATTCTTTCCTGCACATTTTGATCGGGTGTTGTTTCCCATAAATTTTCAAGGTTAGGGATAATGGCGCGGCCTATTGAAACAATGCGGTCGCTAACCGAGCTGAAAACTTCTTCATCGGGATCGTCTATAAGATGAAACAGGGCGGATATTTCTTTGTTTTCCTGCATTTAAAATAGGTGCTTGCAATTTTTCTTTTAGATATGTAAAGATAAAAAAGTAAAACGAACAGGGTAACTATTACGTTAATATTTACCAACATTTATTTAAATACCCGTAGGAAAAATATTTTGACAGGAAGATTTATTACCGTAAATAAATTATTTCTTTTTTGCTTTTTTTCTGGGAGATTTTTTATCAAAAGCTTTTGGATCCTGCGCAACAATTATTTTCTTAACTGTTTCTAAGTCTATTGTTGCCAATTCTTCAGGTGTAAATTTTCCGTTAGCGCCATTAGCGGTTAACTTTAGCATTTTTTTATTAAAGCGTATGAACGGACCCCAGCGGCCATTTTCAATTGCAATTTTTTCTTCAGGCCATTGCCTGATATAACGATTGGCTTCTTTTTCTAACTTTTTTTCAATAAGAGTGTTGCAATCACTTTGTGTAAGTGCCTCAAAATTATAAGCTCTTGGAACATTAATAAATAAATCATTCCATTTTATAAAGGGACCAAATCTTCCTTTACCTTTTGTTATTGGTTTTTGGTCATAAAAGCCAATAGGCGCATCTTCAACCTGCTTTGCATTAATAATTTCAACAGCTCTCGTCAAATCAACCTCACCTGGTTCTTCGCCTTTTGGAATCGATATAAATTGCTCGCCCCATTTTACGTAAGGGCCGTAGCGTCCAATGTTTACAGATACTTCAAGGCCCTCATGTTCGCCTAAAACTAAAGGCAATTTGAATAGCTCCAGCGCTTCTTCAATTGTAATTGTTTCAATACTCTGGGTTGATTTTAATTTTGCAAAGCGTGGTTTTTCTTCATCATCTGATGCACCTATCTGTACCATTGGGCCATATTTACCCATTCTTGCTGTTATTGGTTTTCCAGTTTCTTCATCTGTTCCCAATGATCTTTCACCAACAGCTCTCTCTGCTGTTTCTAAAGTATGCTCAACACCAGAATGAAATGGCCCATAAAATTCTTGAACCATTGTATTCCATTTCATTTTTCCTTCTGCAATTTCATCAAACTCTTCTTCAATATCTGCTGTAAAAGAATAATCCATTACTTTTTCAAAATGTAGATTTAAAAAATCTGTAACAACCAAACCAAGGTCGGTAGGAAAGAGTTTTGATTTTTCTGCTCCGGTATTTTCCTGCTCTGTTATTTTTTTAATAGCATCATTCTCTAATTTTAAAATGCGGTAATCTCTTTTTACGCCTTCTTTATCTTTTTTCTCAACATAATTTCTTTTAATAATAGTTGAAATAGTGGGAGCGTAGGTGCTTGGCCTTCCAATGCCGAGTTCTTCCAGCTTCTTTACCAATGATGCTTCTGTATAACGGGCCGCATGTTTTGTAAACTTTTCAGTTGCAGTCATTTGATTAAAATCCAATGATTGTCCAACAGTTAAATTTGGCAAACGGCTTTCATCATTGTCAGATTCATCATCATCATCGGTGCTTTCAAGATATACTTTTAAGAAGCCATCAAATTTTATTACTTCTCCGCTTGCTGAAAGCTCAGCATTATTTGTACTGATATTAATTTTAGCCGTAGTTTTCTCCAATTCTGCATCAGCCATCTGGCTGGCAATCGTACGTTTCCAAATCAATTCATATAACCGGTTTAATTCAGGATCATCTACTGAATTATTTTGCATGTAAGTAGGGCGTATGGCTTCATGTGCTTCCTGTGCGCTTTCATTTTTATTTTTATACTTACGAACCTGTAAATAGCCGGCTCCGTAATTTTTATTAATCTGTGAGGTAATATCATGCATTGCAGTTTCACCGAGGTTCACACTATCAGTTCGCATGTAAGTTATCTTACCACTTTCATATAATCTTTGTGCGAGCAACATGGTTTTACTTACACCATAGCCTAATTTTCTGCTGGCTTCCTGTTGCAAAGTTGATGTGGTGAAAGGCGCTGCAGGAGTACGTTTACCAGGTTTAACCTGGATGTCTTTGACTGTATATTTTGCGGCGATACAACTTTTTAAAAACTGTTCTGCATTATCCGCTTCACTGTATTTATTTCCTTCGGCTTTAAAAATAACCGTTTTATTATTAATATCCGTTGCAGCCAACAAGGCTTCAATTTTAAAACTGCTCACTGCTTTAAAACTGTTTATTTCCCGTTCTTTTTCCACAATTAATTTTACGGCTACACTTTGAACTC
>CBIGQT010000312.1:0-4410 GCA_966191655.1 uncultured Ginsengibacter sp. | reverse complement strand
GCAACTTTGAAAGTTTGCCTGCCTCCACTATCACCTATAAACCCAAATACCAAAATAAAAACGAGCGGAAAGGCAAATCCAAAAACTACTGCAGAGGTACTCCTGAAAATAGCACGCAGGCTGGCTTTGGTTATCGCAAACATTGCCCTTAGCTGGTTGTACGGTTTCATTAATAATCTATTTTGAGCAGCAAAACTATTGGAGAAAAAATAATTACAGGAAACTTTATTAGTTTAAGACAAATGACGTATATTGTAGTGACAAATGACATATCATGAAATCTAAAAAAATTAATAAAAAATCACCTGCATCAATTTCAAAAGTTGAAGAGCCAATGGCAATTTATGGATTTTCAAAAAACACTAAAGATTTTACTTTTAACAATTTTAAAAAAATAGCCGCTAAAACTGATTTCACTCAAAAAGAATGGAGTGAGCTTCTACATATTTCTGAAAGAACTTTACAACGGTATTCAAAAGATAACAGTCCTTTTAATTTCAGTGTTACGGATAGAATACTTCAAATAGATAAAGTAATAAAGCGAGGTTATGACGTTTTTGGAAGCTATGAAAAGTTTCTGCTGTGGATACGCGATAATCCTTATATGCTTGAAGGAAGGTTGTCTTTGCATTCATTATCCAGTTTTGAAGGCATCAATAAAGTACTGATCCAGTTAGGAAGAATAGAACATGGAATTTTGGCATGATAATATACAGATTAGCTACGGGCAATTTTGCCAATAATATTTCTGGTGAAGGAGCCAGAATTTATGGCGGCAGGTGGAACCCGGTTGGAACAGCAGCCTTGTACACATCAGAAAATATCTCTCTTTGCATTCTTGAAATTTTAGTGAGAGCTACAAAAAAAACATCACCGGAAAGCTATACGCTAATATCTATTTCAATACCGGATGATACTATTCTACAACTTCAAATTAAAAAATTAAAAATCGACTGGCAAACCAATCTTGAATATACACAAAGAATAGGCGAAGGTTTTTTAAAGGAAACTCAAACACTTTGTCTGAAAGTTCCTTCTGCTATTGTTCCACAGGAAAATAACTTTTTAATCAATCCTTTGCATTCTGATTTTAAAAAAGTAAAAATAATTTCAACTGAATTATTAGCGTTGGATAAAAGACTTTCAGGATTTTAAATGAAAAACAAGATTTCTTGAAAATACCCTGTCAATTTTTCAACAAACAATACAACCAACCTCAATTCATCCTAAATATTAATTTTCCAGTCGTTATTTTTGATTTATAAATATTTTAAAGGATTCTTTAAAACACGCCTCTTTATAGAAAACTATTTATAACCGATGTATTCAGCATGAAATATAATTTCATTACCATTGAAGGAAACATCGGGGCAGGCAAAACAACGCTTGCTCATTTGCTAAGCAAGCGCCTGAATGCACGATTAATATTGGAAGAATTTGCTGACAATCCATTCCTGCCAAAGTTTTATGAAAATCAGCAACAGTACGCATTTCCACTTGAACTCTTTTTTATGGCTGAAAGATATAAGCAATTAAAAGATCTTTTGCAAACAAAAGATATGTTTCAGCATGTAACCATTTCAGATTATTTATTTACCAAATGTCTTCTGTTTGCCAAAGTAAATTTGCCAGAAGAAGAATTTTTGTTATACCAAAAATTATTTGACATCATTAATCCTCAATTGGTGCAGCCCGACCTCCTGATCTACTTACATGCACCTGTAACTAAACTTAAGGAAAACATCAGGAAACGCAACCGCCCTTATGAACAAGCCATTGCAACAGAATATCTTTTTGCACTACAGGAAACATATACACAATATATAAAGCAGCATAATATTAAAACTTTATTTATTGATGCATCATCATCGGACTTTTTAGCGAACGAAAACCATCTGAATACCGTGTTGGAAGCACTTAACAAGGATTACGATGAAGGACAGCACTACCTCCAACTTCCTTAAATGAAATTATGAATCCTGTTCTTAAAAATAATCCGTTTGCGTCTGTCAGAATAGTGGAATTCCGGAACCTGCTGATGGGCAGATTTGTTTTTATTATGGGCTTAAGAATGATGGCAACATTAGTTGGATGGTGGATTTATCTCTTAACTAACGATCCTTTTGCGATAGGTTTAATTGGTTTATCGGAAGTAGTGCCCGCGGTTTCTTTAGCATTGTATGCGGGCCACGTTATTGATCAGAGTGAAAAGAAAAAGCTGCTTCTTAGAGGTGTTATACTTTATATTGTTGCAGCTCTCCTTTTAGTTTTTATATCCGGAAAATTCACTGCCGGTCATTTAAGCAAACACTGGATTGCCATCTGTATTTACATTGTAATTTTCGGAACAGGTATTATAAGAGCCTTTACCGGACCGGTTTTCAGCGCAATGATTGCCTATATTGTTCCAAGAGACAATTTGCAAAATGCAACGACATGGAGCCAGGGAACCTGGCTTTCCGCATCAGTAACCGGCCATGCCATTGGAGGATTTTTAATTGCAGGTATTGGAATTACAGGAACTCTGATAACTATATGCTGCCTGATTTGCATTTCATTTTTCTTCTTAATAAAAATAAAAAGTAAACCGGCCGGTAATATTAAAGGGACAACTGGAACATGGGAAAGTGTAAAGGAAGGATTGCGTTTTGTATTTAAAACAAAAGAATTACTAGGCGCTATTTCTTTAGACCTCTTTGCAGTGCTATTTGGCGGAGCTGTTGCACTGATCCCTATTTATGCCCGAGATATTTTAAAGGTTGGCCCGCAAGGTTTCGGATTTCTGAACGGCGCTGCAGACCTGGGTTCTATATTTATCGTTATCATACTTACCTTGTTCCCTCTGAAAAAAAATCAAGGCAAAAAATTATTACTCGCTGTCGCAGGTTTTGGAATTTGCATTATTGTATTTGGTATTTCAAAAATCTTCATTCTTTCATTTGGAGCATTGCTTATTTCGGGAATGCTCGATGGAATAAGTGTGGTAGTAAGAGGAACTATCACACAATTAAAAACTCCTGATAATATGCGTGGAAGAGTGATGAGCGTTACTTCTATGTTTGTAAATTCGAGCAATGAGCTTGGACAGTTTGAAAGCGGTGTAATGGCTAAAGTATTAGGCACAGTGCCCTCCGTAGTGTTTGGAGGTACTATGACGCTGCTGGTTGTAATTGCAACTTGGTTTAAAGCGCCAACGTTGAGGAAGATGGAATATTAAAAGAAGCCCCGTCCCAACAGCCCATCCCCAACCCTTCCCAAGGAAGGGAACTATACCTGGGCTTCCAAAAGTTTATCAATTTTTTTTAAGGATACAACTTCAACTATCCCAACATCATAGCTCTTCTTATAAGCATGAGGCGATCGCGTTCCTCCTTCGGGGGTTAGGGGGCTGCTATTTCCACCAACTCAATATCGAAAATTAATTCCTTTCCGGCAAGATGATGATTGGCATCAAGAATTACAACATCGTCTTTTATTTCAGTTACAGTAACAGGAACCGGGTGGCCTGCTTCATTGCGTAATTGTAATTTCATACCAGGCTCAAGTTTCATATCGGCAGGTATATTTGTCTTGGGAAATTCTATAATGGCCTCGTCATTTTTTTCGCCATAAGCGTCTGCGGGTGCAATTGTTATTGTTTTCTTTTCGCCAACAATCATTCCCGGAATTGCCGCATCAAAGCCTGCTATCATCTGTCCGGCACCTACAGTAAATTCTAATGGTGCACGGCCTTCACTGGAATCAAACTGTTCGCCTGAATTTAGTTTTCCCTTATAATGTACTTTTACGGAATCACCTTTTTTTGCTTGTTTCATAATATTCTTTTTAGATTTTTAAATCTGTGTGATAGTGTTAAAGTAACTAATAAATAAGGGATTGAAAAAGTGAAAATTATTTGATATGGATTTTATTACTTTTTATCGCTTAACATCAAAAAATCTAAATATTCATTACCATTTATCTAATCCTAAAATTTTTCTTCCTAAAGGCGATAGCCCGGCAGTTGTATATTTTGTTTGCTCTAATTTTCTCGGGTCACCGGGAAAAGCATAACCCTCAGGCGCTACCCTGTTTCGCCATGAATTGATTCTCCATTCACGTAATGACTCATTATCTTCTTCCGCAGGCATCATAGAAATGTATTGTGCAATACGCACTTTGTCTTTGCTCCTGTTGGCACGAATACCATGCGGCTCAGCGCTGTTGAATATTAATAAATCACCGGCTTCCATTTTGATTTTTTCAATAGTGAAGCCTGTCGTATCAGGTTTGAAATGATCACGGTCTTCCGGTTGGGTAAGTTTCCAGGTGTCATAAGTTCTGAACAATTCAGGAATACATTGAAAGCCGCCCATTTCTTCATCCATTTGATCGGCTAATGCTAAGACACCTTGTACATTTTGCTGCTTC
>CBIGQT010000311.1:0-4421 GCA_966191655.1 uncultured Ginsengibacter sp. | reverse complement strand
CAATTGCCGATGTTTTGTTTGGAGATTATAATCCTTCCGGGAAATTGCCCATGAGTTTTCCGAGAGCAGAAGGACAAATTCCAATTTATTATAATCATTTCAGCACCGGCCGTCCGGCAAAAAATGACAGTGATTTAAATTATGTTTCGTCATATATTGACTTGCCGAATAGTCCTAAATTTCCTTTTGGCTATGGATTGAGCTATACTACCTTTTCTTATAGCGATATCAAATTAAATACCACGTCATTCAGGCCAGGCCAAACCTTAACAGCTACCGTTACCGTTACCAATTCAGGTAAATATGATGGAAAAGAAACCGTTCAATTATACATAAGAGATTTGGTAGGTTCTATGGTAAGGCCTGTGAAAGAATTGAAAGGTTTTCAGCAAATATTTTTAAAAGCAGGAGAGAGCAGAGTAGTTACATTCAAAATTACGACGAATGATCTCAGGTTTTATAATAATAAGCTTAACTATATTTATGAACCGGGAGATTTTAAAATTTTTATTGGAACAAACAGTGAAGATGTAAAAGAAGCTGATTTTACTTTGCTGAAATAAGAACGTAAGCTTTTCTATTGCTGAATTAATTGTTGCATAAAATTATCTGAAATTTCAAGTACCGTGGCGATATCTTTAATATCAACCTTTTCCAGGGGACTATGGCTAATACCTTTGTAACATTTTACAAAAAGCATAGCAACAGGCGCTACGGAAGAAATTATTACGCTATCATGGCTTACACCACTTTCCAACTCAACTACTTCCATTTTTACTTCTTTAATTGATTTTTTTAAAAGCCTGGTTAAGCGTTCATCACAGGCAATTGGATTTGTTTCCTGCACAAGGTTCCATTCAAAATAAACTTTTCTTTTATTGCAAATATCTTCGCATAATTCATTCAGGTCTTCGTAAGCTTTTGCCAACTTCTTTTTATTCATGCTTCTGAAATCGAGGCTGCACAATACTTTGGCGGGAATCGTATTCCTGGCTGCATGTTCCACCTCTAATTTGCCAACAGTGGCAATAATGTTACTTTTCTTAGCGGATGCAAATTTTTCAACTGCTACAATAAATTCTGCTGCTGCTGTTAGTGCATCCTTACGTGAGTTCATGGGTACATTACCGACATGGCCTGCAACACCGCTAAATTCGATGGTAACCCGTTTTTGCCCGGCAATGCCTGTAACAATTCCCGCCGCGATATTATTTTTATATAAAACCGGTGCCTGCTCAATGTGTATCTCATAATAACCCATCCATTTTTTAGGAGAAATAATGTCCTGCAAAAGTTTTGAACTATCAAGCCTCAAATTCTGCAGAACCGTCTCTAAGGTAATTCCGTAATCATCTCTCTTCTCCAGGAGATTGGTATTAAAATTTCCCGTTATGGTTTTGCTTCCTAAAAAAGAAGTTTGAAA
The DNA here is from genome assembly GCA_966191655.1 of uncultured Ginsengibacter sp. Lineage (GTDB taxonomy): Bacteria > Bacteroidota > Bacteroidia > Chitinophagales > Chitinophagaceae > Ginsengibacter. Next base: position 2,998 of record CBIGQT010000311.1, on the reverse strand, counting down.
ACGAACGCCCTCTCCATCGCTGAAAGCTATGAGTTCGATATCAAAAGGAATTTTTGTTTCTTCTGTTTTTAATTTTTCTATAATATCGAGGCCTGCTAATATTCCCAGCGTGCCATCGTATTTACCGGCATCAATTACTGTATCAAAATGAGAAGCAATTACAAAAGTCTTTGCGTCCTTTTTTTCTGAAGGCAATTTACCTCTTATATTTCCCATATTGTCAATATAGGTTTGCAACCCCGCTTCTTTCATCCAGGATTCAATTTTATCTCCGCAATCTGTAAACGCCTTTGTTCCAAGAATCCTGCTGAGGCGATCTGTCTCATCACTGTATTTTGCCAGTTCCTGTATTCTTGTTTCTACTTTTTCAGCTCTTTGTTTATAAGGATTCATTTCTATTAATTGTTCGCAGTTATTTAAAATCCGGTTCTTTAGTTACTGTGCAAGCTATAAAAATAGAAACAAAATTCTAAACTACTATGGAATTCTAAAAATTACTTGTTTCATTAATTCAATGATGCATATAATAGTTTAACAGTATGTCTGATACAATATCATTTTCCTGAATTTAATATTCCCTTAATATTCCGGTAATGTTTTGGTCACATTCAAAACTTTACTTTGTATTACTAATTCCTGTTTTCTCTTAATTGACGTACTATTTGTTTACCATTAAATTCCATGTCATGAAAGCAATGTCTTATTTCTTCCAGAAAATTATCATCCGTATTTTTCTCCAGCGACTGTCTGCCTTTTACTCTCCGCTTAAGTTTTTCAAAGTGCAATTATAATGCAGCTAAAAAAGAGAAAGGTTGAAATCCTCGTTTTAAGCGATGTGCATTTGGGTACCTATGGCTGTCATGCAAAGCAATTGTTGTCGTACCTTAAAACAATTAAACCTAAAACTGTTGTTCTCAATGGAGATATCATTGACGTCTGGCAATTCAGTAAAAGATACTGGCCCAAGAGCCACATGAAAGTTGTGAAACATATTATGGGCTGGATTAGCAAAGGAGTTAAAATTTATTATGTTACCGGCAATCACGATGAGATGCTCAGAAAGTTTGTTGGATTTAAATTTGGTTCGTTGCAAATTGTAAATAAAGTAGTGCTTCCGTTAGCTGACAATAAAACTGCATGGTTTTTTCACGGTGATATATTTGATGTTACCATGCAGCACTCAAAATGGCTTGCAAAGCTTGGCGCCATTGGATATGATACGTTGATCCTGATTAACATGTTTGCCAATTTTATTTCTGAAAAAATATTTAAGAAGGGTAAATTATCGCTTTCAAAAAAAATAAAAAACAGCGTGAAGAGCGCTGTAAAATTTATAAACAACTTTGAATCTACTGCGGCAGATATTGGTATATCCAATAACTATGACTATGTTGTTTGCGGCCATATTCATCAACCCGAAATGCGGGAGATAAAAAATAATAAAGGTTCTATTACCTATTTAAATTCCGGCGACTGGATAGAAAATCTTACAGCGCTTGAATACAATAATGGTGAATGGATTATTTACAAATATGATGCAGCCAATATAACGGATGCCGTAGACGAAGATAAGCAAGAGCATGAACCCGGAAATAAAGAGCTGTTTAATGATATGCTCCGGGAGTTTAATATGATGAACGCAACATGAAAATATTATACGCTATACAGGGAACAGGTAACGGCCACATCAGCAGGGCAAGAGATATTATTCCCTTACTTGAAAAAAAAGGCAGCCTTGATATACTGATCAGTGGTACAGAAGCTGATGTTGATCCCGGGTATCCTGTCAAATATAAACTCAAAGGGCTGAGTTTCGTTTTTGGAAAACAAGGCGGTATTGATTTGGTGTCAACTTATAAGAAGGCGAAGCTTAAAAGATTTTACAATGAGGTAAAAGCCCTGCCTGTGAAAGACTATGATGTAATTATCAATGATTTTGAACCTGTAAGTGCCTGGGCATGTCGTCTTAATCACAGGGCCTGTATTGGGTTGAGTCACCAGGCAGCGGTATTAAATAAAAAAAGTCCTAAACCTGGTGAAAAAGACAGGATAGGAAAATCAATTTTAAAAAATTATGCGCCGGTTACCGATAAGTATGGGTTTCATTTTAAACCTTACGATAATAAAATTTTTACACCCGTTATTCGTGATGAAATCAGGAATGCTCATAACATTCAGCTTCCGCATTACACCGTATACTTACCCGCTTATGATGATGCAGGAATTATAAAAGTGCTTAAAGAAGTTAACAATGTGGAATGGGAAGTATTTTCAAAACACACACAAAAAAGTTACTTCAAAAACAATGTGCATATTGCTCCCATTAATAATGGTACGTTTATAAAGAGCCTGGTAACTTCTACAGGAGTATTGTGTGGCGCAGGTTTCGAGACACCCGCAGAAACTTTGTTTTTAAAAAAGAAATTGATGGTAATACCCATGAAGGGGCAATACGAACAACAATGTAATGCAGCTGCTCTTAAAGAAATGGGAGTACCTGTTTTAAAAAAATTAAAAATATCGAAGGTTGAAAAAATAATTGATTGGGTTACTAACGGTGAGATAATTGAAGTTGATTATCCAAATATTACTGAAAAAATTGTGGATGAGATTTTTAAAAAACATACAGCCATCATAACACTTCCACATACATTGCCGGCAAAAAATTCTGTGCCGGAAAAAAAATTACGTCAAATAAGTTTAGGAAATATCCTGCATCAAATTACCGGTTAACATGTTGTTAAGAAAAGAAGATTTCGGAAATGATTTTACATGGGGTGTTGCCACGGCAGCTTACCAGGTAGAGGGTGGTTGTGATATTCATTTAAAAGGTAAATCCATTTGGGATGTTTTCGTAAAACAAAGAGGAAAGATCTTTCAAAATCATACGGGAGATATTGCGTGTGACTTTTATAATCGCTATGCAAAAGATATCAGCCTGATGGCTGATATGAACATTAATAATTACCGTTTTTCAATTTCATGGAGCCGTATATTT
>CBIGQT010000310.1:0-4455 GCA_966191655.1 uncultured Ginsengibacter sp. | reverse complement strand
AATCTGTAGTTCCGGACATGGTTATACTTGCTTATAATGAAAAAAGTCTTGTCTTTGGCCCGAATTACATAATTCCAAAACCACTTGATAATCGTCTTCTTTCAACCGTGGCTCCGGCAGTAGCTAAAGCAGCGATGGATAGTGGCGTTGCCAGAGAACCTATTACTGACTGGAATGCATACTCGAATAAACTAAATGAAAGACTGGGAATTGATAACCAGTTACTAAGGATCATTGGCAACAAGGCCAGAAAAAATCCAAAACGCGTTGTATTTGCGGAAGCCGAAAATCAAAAAATATTAAAAACGGCACAATTGGTGCAGGATGATGGTTTCGCTTACCCTATACTGTTAGGTGACCCTAAAAACATAGCCAGGATTGCTGCGGAAAATGGTATTGATCTTGAGGGCATTCCGGTAATTGATCCAAAAAGCGATGAAGCAGAAGCTAAAAGAGCTGAATATGGAGAATTATTTTTTGCCAAACGCCAACGCAAGGGATTTAATTATTATGAATCCAAAAAAATAATGAGAGATCGTTTGTACTTTGGTTGCATGATGGTTGAAACAGGGGAGGCAGATGCAATGATATCAGGCCTTTCCAAAAATTATCCGGATACCATCAGGCCTGCTTTACAAATTATAGGACTTGAAGAGGGTTCAAAAAAAGTAGCGGGCATGTATATTATTATGACGAAGAAAGGCCCGATATTTCTCGCCGATACTACAGTTAATTTTAATCCTACTGCAGAGGATCTTGCTGATATAACACTGATGGTTGCGAAAGAAATGAAAAACTTTGGTATTACTCCGGTTATTGCTATGGTTAGCTATTCCAATTTTGGAAGCAGCAATTCTCCTGAAGCAAAATTAGTAGCACAGGCCAGAGAAATTGTAAAACAAAAAGATCCTTCTCTTGTGGTGGATGGCGAAGTTCAGGCAAATGTTGCTTTTAATAAAGAAGTAATAAAAGACAATTATCCTTTTAGCGAGCTTGTAAATAAAGATGTGAATGTTCTTATTTTCCCCAACCTTGCTGCGGGCAATGTTGCTTACAATCTTTTGCAGGAATTAGGCGGCTTCGATGCCATTGGACCTATACTATTGGGACTTGGCAAACCTGTTCATATATTACAACTGGGAAGCCAGGTGCGAAGTATCTTTAATATGGTTTTAATTGCAGTTGTAGATGCGCAAATGAAATGTCAAAATAAAAATGGTGTAGAAAAATTGCCAGGAAGCAAATGGAGGAGGTTAAAAAAAGTAGCGCCGGAAGTGTAATTTTAAAATTTTACCTACAAATTTTTTAATATTTTAATAATAAAATGACATTATTTTCCACGATCGGGACCTATATCTTGATGATAAAGGGAATGTTTACAAAGCCTGAGAATTTTAAAATGTACTGGAAAGAACTCATGCATCAGTCTGTTGAAATTGGAATGGGTTCATTAGGAATTGTGGCTGTCATTTCTGTTTTTATGGGTGCGGTGAGCGCTGTTCAAACTTCTTACCAGCTTACCAGCCCGATACTACCTAAAGAGACAATAGCTTATATAGTACGTGATACCGTTATACTTGAATTTGCTCCTACTCTTGTATGTATAGTACTTGCAGGAGTCATCGGCAGTAAGATAGCAGGTGAATTGGGAAACATGCGGGTAAGCGAACAAATTGATGCGCTTGAAATAATGGGCATTAATACCAAATCCTACCTCGTTATGCCAAAAATACTTGCAGCACTTATCACCATTCCTCTGCTTGTAATTCTTGCAATGGTTTTAGGAATTTATGGCGGAAGATTGGCGGGCAGCCTGGGAGGAATTCTTTCGGCAGATGTTTATGACAGAGGATTGATTCAAAATTTTACGCCAAAAAATGTATGGTTCGGACTTAGCAAAGCTTATACTTTTGCGTTTATAATTAGCAGCGTTTCTTCCTTTTATGGATATCATGTAAAAGGGGGCTCTTTGGAAATAGGCAGAGCCAGCACAACAGCTGTAATTACAAGTTGTATTCTTATTTTATTTGCTGATTATATACTTGCTTTTTTCTTATTATAAAAAGAGTACGGTATTATATAAAACTCTAAATAATTATCGGGTATGCTTAAGGAGTATGATTGAATTATTTTGCGCTATAAAAAATAACTGCTTTTTAGTATGATAGAAATAAAAAATGTAAGTAAGAGTTTTGGCGACAAAGAAATTCTTAATAATGTTAGTGCCATAATGGAAACGGGTAAAACCAATCTTATTATTGGAACAAGCGGAAGCGGTAAAACTGTTTTGCAAAAATGTATGGTTGGCCTTTTTGAAGTGAATAAGGGCGAAATAATTTTTGATGGTAAAAGCCTTACTAATATGCAGGAGGAAGACCGAAAAGAATTACGCCAGCAAATAGGAATGCTCTTCCAGGGAGCAGCGCTTTTCGATAGCATGACGGTACAACAAAATGTAAAATTTCCCCTTGATATGTTTACCAATTGGAGCCATTCAAAAAAAATGGAAAGAGTAAATGATGTGCTTGATAGAGTGAATCTGAACGATACTAATAATAAATTTCCTGCTGAAATAAGTGGTGGTATGAAAAAAAGAGTGGGAATTGCAAGAGCAATTGTACTGAAGCCAAAATATTTATTTTGTGATGAGCCCAACTCCGGGCTTGATCCTCAAACTTCAATGGTTATTGATAAGCTTATTCACGAAATAACCGTTGAAAATAACATAACTACCATTATTAACACCCATGATATGAATAGCGTTATGGAAATAGGGGAAAATATTTTATATCTCTACAATGGTAAGAAAGAATGGGAGGGTACTAATAAACAAATAATTTTCAGCAAGCACGAAAAATTAAATGAATTCATATTTGCTTCTGAATTTTTAAGAGACGCAAAAGATATGAGAATGCTTGAGGCAAAGGGTATTATTGACAATGACAGGAATATGGATGAAATTCTTCGCGATGGAGGCGCTAATCTTGTTATGGATGAGGGTGATAAGGACAAGCCGGATACATAGTTTTTAGTTTATTAATTTGTCGGGCATATAAAAACCAGTTATAGATAATTATAGGGTTTGCATAATGCATGTAATTTTAAATTTTGTTTTTAGATATTTTTTTATTTAAAAAAATTAAGCAATGAAAAAGATGTATATCGCAGTTGCAATATTCTCAATTGCATCGTCATTCACTAATCCGCCGGGAAGCATAGAAATTTTAAAAAAAATGCATGAGCGGTATGCAGGAAAATGGTACAAAACTTTTTCGTTTAATCAAACGACAGAAATGTACCATAACGATAGTCTTAAGCGCTCAGAAACCTGGTACGAGAATATAAAATTCCCGGGCGATTTTCGAATTGATTTCGGAAATCCCGATAGTGGAAACGCTGTAATTTTTAAAAATGATTCCTCTTATTTATTTAGAAAATCACAAAAAGCAAGTGTCCGGCCTGACAGTAACGATCTTCTGTTTTTATTAGGTGGATTATACTTCTATCCTTTTGATGAGGTTACAACAAAGATGAAATCGTTTGGATATGATCTTGATAAATTTCATGAAGATGTTTGGAAAGGAATGCAGGTATATGTTATTGGAGCGGAGAAAAATGAAGATTCGCTGAATCAAATCTGGATTGAAAAAGAAAACTTCAGTCCTGTTAGAATGCTTAAATATGAAAACAATACCAAAGAAGAAGCGTTGTTTGAAAACCATGTAAAATTAGACGGCGGTTTTACTGAAACTCTCGTATACTTTTATATAAATGATAAATTAATCCAGGTAGAAAAATATCATGACCTGAAGGGAAACATAGAAATAGATCCTAAGATTTTTGACACTGAAAATTTTGTAAAATTAAAATTATAAATGAGAAGGTAGAAGTTATTTAACAACCTGGAATTTCCCTGATTCTACAATATTTCCCTGTGTATCCCGTAATTGAAAAATATAAACACCGCGATAATATTCAGCAAGTGAAACAGTAATTTTTTGATCTGTTGGCTTCAACTCCGTCATTTTTTTACCAATAAAATTGTAAATGAGCAGCGTGTAAGATTTATCGTAATTTTTTGCAAATTCAAAATTTATGAAACTTACGGCAGGGTTAGGATAGAACTTAACAGTTCTTACTGCGTCTGTGTTTATGAAACTGGATTTAACCTGTGCAGTGTTGCTGAAGTGAAAACCGGCAATAAAAAGAAATATGTAAAAAATTCTTTTCAATACTTAAATGATATTTGGATTAAAGTTACAACTTTTATAATAGGTTCAAAATCCTTCGGTTTAATTAACAAACCTATAGTTCAGTCACTCTTAAACGTAAGAGCAGCTTTTTAATTGTAATTACCGAAAAAAAATACGAAGATATTCCGATTAATCTTTGTAAAGCAGCTAGTTAAGCTTTGCAAGGCAATCTTTAATCGCTGCGTAATTGGGTTCCTCACTT
>CBIGQT010000309.1:0-4478 GCA_966191655.1 uncultured Ginsengibacter sp. | reverse complement strand
TACAAAATATTTTACAGCAAAACTTTTCCATCTTACAAAAAAAGAAAAGAACAACATTCACAATGCTGCAGGCAATGGCGTTGAATGGAAATTTTACGGGGCAGAAAATACCAACCAGATTGAAAAAATATTATCAGTTGTTGAACAAAATAATTTATTTATCCGTGGATTACAGATACACACCGGAAGTGATATTGAAGGCGCAGATGTATTTGTAAAAGGAATAGAAGTGTTGTTTGATATAATTCCTCATTTTAAAGAACTGGAATTTGTTGACCTTGGTGGCGGATTTAAAGTTCCTTATAAAGATGGCGATACAGAAACAGATATCAATAAGCTTGCACAAAAAGTAGAAGAGGCATTTGCCAATCATCCTAATCCGGGTAATAAACATTTACAGGTATGGTTTGAACCGGGAAAGTTCCTGGTAAGCGCTGCAGGCTATTTTGTTACCCAGGTAAATGTTATTAAAGAAACCTCAGCTACTACTTTTGCAAGTGTTAATAGTGGATTTAATCATTTAATTCGCCCCATGTTTTACAATTCTTATCACCGTATTGAAAATATATGTAATGAAAAAGGCCCCGAAAAACAATACTCTGTTGTAGGCTATATTTGCGAAACAGACACTTTTGCCTGGGATAGAAATGTAAATGAAATAAAAGAAGGCGATTACCTTGTTTTTTATAATGCAGGCGCTTATGGTTTTGAAATGTCATCCAATTTTAATTCGAGATTAAAACCTGCTGAAGTGTTGGTGAAAGATGGCAGAGCGTCGCTTATTCGCCAGAGAGATACATTTGAAGATCTTTTGCAAAACCAGCTTATTTAAAAAAAATAAGCACACCATATCTATTTATGACTGGTATGCTTACCCGAAAAATCAATACAAAATTACTGTTCTTACTCAGGAATTATTTCCTGGAGAATTATTGCCATTATCCTGGTTTTGATTATTCATTTTATCCGGTCTGTAATTTATTTGCGCATTAATTATTTCCTGGTCTCTTTCTGCTTTTAAGTTTTGGACTTCCTTTTTCTTTTCGGCATGGCTGATGCTTTTATTATGCCGTACATCTTTTATCTGTTTTTTATAATCAGTTTTTATAGATTGTATTTGCAAAGAAAGTTTATAAGGCTCTCTTCTGCTACCATAATATGGATTCCCGTACGGATAAGGATAACCATAATAAGGATAGCCAAAATATGGATAACCCAAATATGGATAACCATATCCCCAGCCAAAACCAACTGAAGGCGCCACAATAACTCTGGGTGCTCTGTAAATGTGGTGGTAACTGCCACCATAATGGCCTCCATTTTTCTGGGCAGATGCGCCCAACGACAATGATGCCAATGTAAATACTATTAACAAGGTTTTCATAAAAATTTGTTTTTTTTAATTGTTCACCTTATTAGACGTCGAAAAGGGATAAAAGGTAAAAGACGCGGTTAGTTATAACTATCCTTTAACTCATTATTTTTAGTAATAATAAATGAAAAAGGCTTTCTGCGGTTAAACTCAATAAATACAAACCAGGCGGTAACAAAGGTGGATAAAACCAGCCATGATGCAATGGGGATATTAAAACGGGAAACCGAAGCAGATGACGAAAACCATCCACCGGTTTTATAAATGATATAGAAGCCCAAAATGTTCTTTAAAACTTCCCATAAAAAAGCAAAACGATTGCGATCCATAAGTTCTGTAAAGGAGTAAACGCTTAAGAAAATAAAAAGACCATATACAAAAATCAGCGGAGAACCTATGGCGGCAATATTCGCAAAAAGGTAACTCATGGCTACTAATAACACAAGTAATTGTGCCCACGACCAGTAAAGTAATTCCTTAGAATATTCAGGTGAGTATTTATTGAAATTATACACGTCGTCAATTTTGTAAACAGGAAACTTTTCCGCAACATCCGCAGGCCTCCAGCCGGTTGGCATCAGCCATATTCTTAGTTTATCTTTCCACTTTTTGGTATGCCATGCGTCTTTTATTAAAAGCCATACATGAATAAAATTTATTTTAACCGGGTTCCATGTTCCGACAGGCCGCGTAATTCCATAAACAGGTTTTGTATTCGGCAACTCCTTCTGGAAAGTTCCAAAAAGCTTGTCCCATATTATGAATATCTGGGCAAAATTTTTATCAATGTATTCCTTGTTAATTGCATGGTGTACTCTGTGGTGCGATGGAGTTACAATTATTTTTTCTAACCAGCCCATTTTATTTATGTGTTGGGTATGGTACCAAAACTGGGCGAACAATTGAATAGGAGCCACAATTGCAATCACTTTTGCCGGCACGCCCAGCAATGCGGCGGGTAAAAGAAAAATAGTGAATATTTTCAGCACTTCTGATACGCTCTGACGTAATGCACAGGCAAGATTAAATTCCTCGCTGCTATGGTGTATTATATGAACATTCCAGAAAATATTATAGCTGTGTTCAATGCGGTGAGCCAGGTATCCTGCAAAATCCAGAGCAATAAATGCTATAATGTAAACCCATACCCCGGCCTTTATGTGGAAGATGGCAATTTTATCTGTGAGCCATGCATAACTGATAATTACAACGCTAAGCCCAAGAACATCTTTGGTTACATTGGTAATGCCCGAACTAAGGCTCGAGATCATATCCATTTGCCTTACGGTATCATTTCCTTTGTGCCAGCCATACCATTTTTCAAAGAGGGCTAATGCCAGGAATATAGGCGTTGCAAACAATAATATTTTTCCATACGTTTCCATCAACACAGTTCTTAGCTAAATAACCAAAGTTAATAGATAACATTTTATAATACTAATTATAATTAACTGAAATATAATCTGGCATAAACTCCATTCCTACATTCCTCTGCACGCAATTTTTACTTCATTTTATAAGTTCCCGTGTCAATTTGTCTAATATTTATTATTGGCAAAAAGTTTGACTATGCTACCTTTGCAGCCAATTTTATAAAAAATGGAAAAAAATAAAAAGCACCGCGAGGATACCGATATGGAAAACAACCTGGAAACATCAGATTTAACAGTGGATGATCTGAATAATATAAATATTGACGATCTTTCTGAACCGTTAGTTGCGGATGAAACCAAACAAAAGTTAAGTGAAGAACTTGCTGAGCAGAAAGATAAATATGTTCGCCTATTTGCTGAATTTGATAATTATAAAAGAAGAACTTCCAAAGAGCGCATAGAATTGATGCAAACTGCCGGAAGAGAAGTTATCACATCGATGTTGCAGGTGTTGGATGATTGCGACAGGGCCGAAAAGCAAATGCAGCAGACTGATGATGCTGCACAAATAAAGGAAGGTGTTCAACTGGTATTTAATAAACTAAGAAAAACACTCCAGGCACAGGGATTGAAAGCAATGGAAAGTCTTCATACCGACTTTGATGTGGAAAAACATGAGGCAATTACAGAAATACCTGTTGATGATAAAAATTTAAAAGGTAAAGTGGTAGATGAAATTGAGAAAGGATATTATTTAAATGATAAACTGATTCGATTTGCCAAAGTTGTAGTAGGCAAATAATATTTCTTGAAAATGCTATACCATCGGCCGGCAACTGCGAACGGCTGATGGTTTTATTTTACGCAGATCACAATAAATTGTATGGTAAGTTCAATGGCTTCAAAAAGAGATTATTACGAAATTCTGGGCATAGGCAAATCCGCCGGCGCAGATGAAATTAAAAAGGCCTATCGTAAAGTGGCAATGCAGCATCATCCTGACAGAAATCCTGGCGACCACACTGCAGAAGATAAATTTAAAGAAGCTGCAGAGGCTTATGAAGTATTAAGTGATCCTGATAAAAGGGCGCAATATGACCGCTTTGGACATAGTGCATTTAGCCAAGGGCGTGGTGGTGGCTTTTCAGGACATGGCATGAACATGGAAGATATCTTTAGCCAGTTTGGAGATATTTTTGGTGAAGATGTTTTTGGTAGTTTCTTTGGAGGAAGTAGAAGCAGTGGCGGTCGTTCAACAAGAAGCCGCGGAACGCGGGGAAGCAACCTTCGTGTTAAAATAAAAGTGAATTTCGAAGAAATTGCAAAAGGCGCTTCAAAAACTATTAAGGTAAAAAAATATGTTTCCTGCACTACTTGCGGCGGTTCAGGCGCAAAAGATAAAAACGGCATGCAAACTTGCAGTACCTGTGGCGGAAATGGCCAGGTTCGCAGGACCCAAAATACTTTTTTAGGGCAAATGCAAACCGTTACCACATGCCCAACCTGTAATGGAGAAGGCTCTACAATTACTAATAAATGCAATACATGTAAAGGAGAGGGAAGAATGTATGGTGAAGAAACCCTTACATTAGATATTCCTGCAGGTGTTCAGGAAGGGATGCAGTTAAGCATGAGCGGTAAGGGTAACATGGGCGAACGCGGCGGGGGCCCGGGCGATCTTATCATTCTCATAGAAGAAGAAGCCCATCCGCAATTGCATAAAGAAGGCCTTA
>CBIGQT010000308.1:0-4482 GCA_966191655.1 uncultured Ginsengibacter sp. | reverse complement strand
GCCAGCGTTACCTTTTTATACTTCGGGGAAGAAGGGAGATACTTGCCAATTTGGGGAATATACAAAAACTAAACAATGAACTACCGTGATTGCCCTTTCTTTAAATTGCGAATTTATCCTTCAATAAAGATTAGTAACGAACAGTCACAGGTCTGGAGACCTGCGCCAGTCTGGCCAGTCTGGGAAGAGTATCAAGAAAAATTAATTCTTTTAAGCCTATCTTGAAAATCAATTACTTATAAATATTCACAGGAAAAATTAAAAAAAATATGAGTTTTTTTTTAACCTTTGACATTTATTATTGTTTAATGTTTTGTATATATTAGTTAAACAAAAATTATTATTTAATCATTAAACAAAAAATGTCATGAAAGTATTATCCAAGATCAAGTTAATCAAATTACTAATGTTGCTTATTATGATTGGCACCGTTGCCGCATCCTGCAAGAAGTCTAAAAACAGTGGCCCTAAGACGATTTATGAAACAATTTCAAGCAATCAGCAATACTCATTTTTAACAGCCGCTATTAACAAAGCAGGACTCGTGAATGCTCTCAATGAAGTAGATAAGGGTGAACTTACACTTTTTGCCCCCACCAACGACGCATTTATGGCGGTAGGTTTCAAAAACCTGGGTGATTTAGCTAAAGTGCCGGACACCATTTTAACTCAAATTTTGTTGTACCATGTCCTGGGATCTAAAATAGAAGCTGCACAGATTCCTCAGGCAAGCAATACTGAAGTCATCACCCTAAACGGGAAACCTGTTTATGCCACACGAACCAGTGATAATAAAGTTTTTATAAATGGTGTAAGTGTTACAAAAGCCAACATTGAATGCACCAATGGCGTTATCCACCAAATTGACAGAGTTCTTATGCCAGCAACGGGAACGATTGTCGAAACTGCCATAAGCAACCCGGATTTCAGCCTGCTAGTTGCAGCGGTATTAAGAGCCAGCCAGGGAGCTACAAATGTGGCGAATGTTTTATCTGGCGCAGGCCCTTTCACAGTTTTTGCTCCAACTAACCAGGCCTTCATAAATGCAGGATTTGCGAATGAAGCCGCCATAAACGCTGCCGATCCTAATACGCTGACATCTATCCTTACTTACCATGTTATTGCAGGGAGGATCTTTTCAAGCGATCTTACTAATGGTGCAATGCCTGCAACTGTAAATGGAGAAAAAGTTACGATTGCCCTTACGTCTGGGGCCCAGGTAAAAGGGATGGGTAATACAACACCTTCTAATATTATTGCTACAGATATCGTTACAACTAATGGTGTTATTCATGTAATAGACCAGGTCTTATTGCCCTAATGAATCCTAATCTATTTGTCGTAAAAGTTCCGGAAATTATACACCCGGGACTTTTTATTTTCATACTGATTTTTTAAAATCCTTCGGATGCTTAAGGATATTTTTTCAACAGACCTTTACCGCTTCAATTTCAGGCAAGGCTCCAAGATTTTTTTATTTTAGAGGCAATATAGCCCGTGCATACAGCACATTGATGAGCCGCACCAAGCATCATCACTCAATACTTCCAACCCTTCGTATCCGTGCCTTTAGGCGCATGCTCCGTAATATGCTTCGCCATCATCTCAAGCAGTTTGCTTGTTGTCCGTTCTGGCGCAGGTCTCCTGACCTGTGAATGGGCGTTACTTAGCATCTCTTATTAAAACATATTTCATACAAAATAAATCTTATTCCAATCTTCAATTTAATCTGATTAATTCCAATAAGCCTTTTCCTTCCTGAGTATAGTAGTCAATTGCACTACTGCGCTTCCAGTCTATCGGATGCTTTACAAACCCTGCTCTTTCAGGATTTTCATGCAAATACACAAGTCTCTGATTATACATTTCTTTACTGTTAAGCAAAATAGGATGATTCTCATGCTGCCAAAATTGAAAACGAAAATTACTTTTCATCCTCATGCGTCACCTTTTATTTGCGGCTGGTTATTTTTTTGTAATATTTATTAAATATCCTTCACCAGGCTTCCCCGGGACTGGCCGATAATAGATGACAATGTTGTGATCCTGGTCAGAAGAAACATCGCCGGTGAGTGCAGCCATATATTTCGTTATGTACAATATTAAATCAGGAGCATTTTTCAATCCCACGGTGAGAAAGTTTTCATTCCTGCTTTTAATATCAAAATCCTTCAGTTCGATGATATCCTGTCCCTTTATGTTTTCTTCGCTATAGGATTTCACACGCCATGATAATTTTTCGGTGAGATTAATAACCTGGTTCACTACTTCAGTAATTCCCTGTTGGTAAAGCGATTGCCGGAAGTATTGTTGTAGGTCACGAACAACCAATTCGGATAAGCCGGCATTGATGATAAACTGCAGCCCGTATCCCGGCTGGAAAATGATTTGTCGGTCCTGCAGCGCAATGAAAATAATTGCGTCGTTATTGAGTTGGGTCTTATCCAACTCCAACTCTTTGGCGATATTTTTTGTGTAAGAACCGGCATCTTCCCCTTCGGGTAACTTCTTTATACTGTATAAATATATGGAACAGGTTGTTTTTTTGTGGTACGAGGAAATCAAATTTTCCAGGCCGGCACGTGTTTTTGAATCCAGGATACCGGCATCGTCCACCACAAAATGGTGCGTTTTGCAGGCGCACAGCAGCACCGGCAAAATCACCGGAAAAATGAATTTTAAATAGCGTTTAGGCATAATTGTTATAGTTAATTAGTGTTGGATGACGGGGAATTCTTTTTTACTATCCTTCATATTCGCGATATTTAGTTACAGTCAAATGATATCCATCCGGGTCTTCGTCTCAACATCTTTTACAGCTTTAACCGGGCCGATTTTTGTTATCATGATTGTCTTTTACAAACTATCGGCATAGTCAAATTCGTTTCTATATTTATATTTTGTCACATCAATCCAGCCGAATTATAATTCGCTAAATATACACACTCTTTCGCACCAAAAAATTTGGGCTCACAATACAATATTTCGACAATTATAGATTGTTGCGGGCTAAGATTTTTCCATCAAAATATAGAAACCTTAATTGGCCTGATTTGTGGCTTGGTTCTTATGCTTATTTGCTTAACACTTATTGCATAAAGTATTTTACTTTGACCAACTTCTTACCTAAACCCGCCCCAGGTATCTTCGGTCTCTTCGTCATATTATGTAAAAGTAAGGAGATAATGCCCGCAAAAAAGCCATAGAAATAATTGAGTATTATCGTACAAATTAATTATTTTATGCTACCATTTACCTGATATTTTTATTTTAGAAATACCGGCAATGAAATAATTATTACCATCAATGTATTACGGCCATTTCGATTTTTAGAAGTCATCTCTTCTAAGCCATATTCGCATAGCCATAACTGTTATGATTATCCTATATGTCCCGGGTTTTATAATTCAGGACAGCGGTACTTTTATATTTGAAAAGACTAAAGATAGCACAGGGATAGCTTGAGTAAAAAAGAATAAAGAAGAAAAGAAAAAAGAGTAGTCTTACGGGACTACCCTTGAAACAAAATATATTTTGTAAATTCTTTTTAAAGATACATACTACTTTTGAATTTTTAAAATCCCCATGTTCGCCCAGGTATAAGAATGTTCCATGGCGCGAGTATGAAGCTTCGCCTCAATATTCTGCTCTGATGAAAACGCCTGCCTGCCGGCAAGGCAGGTCTATCCAATGCACAGTACCAACGGAAATAAAATACAGCTTATTGTTATCGTGGAATTTATATTTACGAGTCATATGCTAATATATGAATCACTAATAAATAGTGCAAGCCCACTGTTTTTTTCTATGGCACGTCTTGTCCCGTTCTTTGGGAAGTATGGCTAAGCTTCAGAGCCCGACTATAAATAGACAATTGACAGCGGACAAACTTCAGGACGCGGCAACAATATCACCTGTATAAGTTTCAAGCTTAATGTGGTTCATAATTCCAACGCTGCGCATCCATGCCCGATATTTTTCTGCACCTGCCAGGCCAAGCTGTTCCGATTCCCATTCAGCCACGGCAATGGTAGTGGTACTGTCTGCACGCATCAACCGGTAGCGAATGAATCCGGGTTGTGCCTGAAACACGGCAACACCATCAGTCTCGATCTGATGAAAAATTTGCTCGGCGTCATCGGCATAGACATTAATATCCCAGTGTGCAATAGATACCCGCAGGTATCGGTGTGCAGTCGTTTTTTTCTCCATGGCTGTCTTAGGCTGAATATTCATTGCAGTAATAAATGTAGTTATGAAAATGGTTGCAATAGCACGACTTAAATAATCCATATTTAGTTGATTTTTTTTTGTTTTTTGATGATCGGTGAAATATGTTAAGCCAGGCATTTTTTGAGTTTTACGCCGTTGATTTCGGTCTTCGAGGGTGAGATCTCGATCTTGAAGGTGCAGTCGAACTCGATGTTTGCGGTCATCGAGATGTCGACGCTGGCTCCGACTGTCACGTTGATCGAGGGGCCG
>CBIGQT010000307.1:0-4489 GCA_966191655.1 uncultured Ginsengibacter sp. | reverse complement strand
CCTGTACATAAGAGGCTTTAAAAAGGCTTTTCAAATTGTATCCTAATGTTATATACCTTACGCGTATATAATCTGAGGAGTAAACCCAATCAGTAGCTGCAGTAATCGGGCTAAGAAAAGTTGCATACGCTTTGCTAAACCTGCCATCTCCCTGGTCGGTTGGCGATTTCCATCTGTTGTCATAAGATGCCGGACGATTATCCGATCTTCCCTGGCCGGCTCGTGTCAGTGCTCTTCCCAATTCGGAATAGATGGAACCACCTGATTGTCCCTGAATAAAAATACTTAAATCAAAATTTTTATAACGAAAGGTATTGGTCATACCATACGTGTAATTTGGGTTCGGATGTCCTACAATCACTTTATCGGCCTCAGTTATCACGCCATCGCCGTTAGTATCCTGGTATTTAAAATCACCCTCCTGTTCTTTGGTGCCATATTGTGCTACACCGTTATCAATGTCTTTTTGCGACAAAAAGCCAATCGTTTTTAAAACGTATACACTATTTATCGGTGAGCCAACACGTAGAATAGCATTGGATACATCAAAACCGTTAGGTATAATAATTTGGGTTTGACCTGGTGCTAAAGCCTCTATCTTGTTCGTATTATGGGATACGTTGATTGACGTGGTCCACTGGAATTTACCTACCATATTACGTGAAGTGATCTCCAACTCCTGTCCTATATTCCGAACTGATCCAATATTGGTAAGTGCGCTTTGAAAGCCGGTTGCTTCAGGAACCTGGACGTTTAGTAAAAGGTCTGTGTTTAATTTATTATAAATATCGAATGATCCGATAATGCGATTTTTTAAAATCCCGAAGTCAAGGCCGAAATCATAGGTTTGAGATTTTTCCCATTTTAAGTCCGGGTTGGCCAAAACATTTGGTGATTGGCCAATCACCGGTGCCTGGGTAGAACCTAAAACGTAGCCTGCGGAACCGATAGTTGCAATACTGGCATAGTCATTAGGCAGATTATTATTGCCGTTTACACCATACGATCCTCTTAAACTCAGGTTACTGATAACCGGCACAGCCTTCATAAAGTTTTCTTCAGTAACTATCCATTTTAAAGACGCAGATGGGAAGGTTCCAAATTGATTATTTACACCAAACCTCGAAGAACCGTCTCTACGCAAACTACCCGATAAAAAATACTTCTCTTTATAGTTATAGAGTATCCGTCCAAAATAAGATATCAAAATACTTTTAGTAGAAGTTGTGTTGCCTGTAACAGCCGCGGCTGCATTTAGAGTTTGTATAACTGCGCTGGTAAAGCCGCCGTTTGAACTCATTGATACTGCATCAAAGCGATCTGAATTGTACGAATATCCTGCCAGTACATTTATACTATGGTTATCTTTAATTACTGTATTATAAGTAAGGGTGTTTTCGTTTACAAAAGTTTGTCTTCTGTAACCATTGTATGAACCGGAAGTTGCAGTGAGCAGATTATTTGATCCGGTAAATGTTCTCGCCGCTTGTGTGCCGGCTATAACGTAGGGGCTATACGCAGTCGCATTATTATCATTATTATCCAAATTGACTGAACTTCTGAAAGCCAGGCCGGGGATGATCTGGTATTCTCCATACACTGTACCTAAAGTACGGTATCGCTTGGTGGTACCTTTTCTATACACTAATTTATCGTAGGGGGAATTGGTACTGCTGCTCCACGAATACTGTCCGTTTGATAAGGCATTAACATCTAATCCCATTGTATCTTCCTGTACCGGCCCAAGGCTCAACGCCTGGTGGAATATCTGATCTTTCCCTTCTACGCCAGGGTCTTGAGTTATGGAATAAGTTGGTGCAACATTTAACCCGAACTTTAATTTTTTTGAAGCATTAACTTCTAAATTTGCCCTAATAGAATATGCCTTGTAACCAACGCCTATCACAAAGCCATCCTGGTTTGCATAGTTACCTCCTATATAATATTTTACGGCGTCCGTGCCACCGCTTGCTGAAATTTCGTAATTCTCAATTTGGCCTTTTCTTTCAATAGCATCCTGCCAATCTAAGTACTCCAGACCAGGATGCCCCGGCGTGGCCCACCGCGGATCCAGCATATAATTAGCATTAAAAGCCCCGCCATTACGTGCCAGGCGGGTGGCATAGTCATCACTTACGGATGCCCCTGCAGCACCGTATTGTGCCAGGTACTGAGCATTGATTACTTCAGTGGCTGTAGCAATCCACTCATCGCCATTCTGCATCTGCAGTTTTTTACTGGCCTGGCTATATCCTCCATAAATATTGAAGTTGATTTTTGGCTTGCCTATTTGGCCTCGTTTGGTAGTGATCATTACAACACCATTCGATGCCCTGGATCCATAAATAGCCGCCGCAGCCGCATCTTTTAAAACCTCTATACTTTCTATATCGTTAGGGTTAATATTGTCTAACGGATTGCCGGTTGAAAAGCTACCATTAGCAGTATTGGAAGAATTTGGCGTCAACGGAAAGCCATCAATTACATACAATGGCTCATTACCGCCACTGATGGAACCTGCGCCCCGCACCTGTATACTGAATGCTTTACCTGGTATTCCCGTGGTTTGTTTAACGGTAACACCTGCCAGCTGACCAACCAAGGCCTGATCAATTCTGTGTATGGGACGCTCATCAAGTTTTCTTGCATCGAAAGATGAAACAGCACCTGTTACATTTTTTCTCTTTTGCGTACCGTAACCTATTACCACTACATTTTCCAATTCTTTTTGTGATAAACCCATAGACAGATTAATAACAGATCTGTTATCAATAGAAACTGTTTGATCCTCATAACCAATGTGACTAAATACAATGGATTTTTTCCCCGACGGAACATTGACGTTATAAGAGCCATCCTCTGTGGTAACAGTGTTAGAGGTACTGCCACTAACCGTTACCGTTACACCTGATAATCCTTTACCACTTTCATCGGTGACTTTTCCACTTACGGAACGTGAATTATTTTGAGCTTTTAAATATGAAAGGCTACTAACAATAAATACCAAGAACAGAATTGCAATATTTTTTGCAAAAAAAGAATTTGATTTCATACAAGCAATTTTAATTGGCAATCGAATTGAATAACAGAGTAAATATATCCTGATAAAAATTAGACATCATCCTGTACCATCCTGCATTTTTTAAATAATTACGGAATAAATACTTAAATGGCTTATTGAATTAAGTCTGAATTTTTATTGGTATAAATAAATTTTATAATTTTTTTTTAGAAAGGTTTAATCAAAAAAAGTTAGCTGACATTATTGCTTTTGTAATAAGTAAGCTTTACCATGTCGGCCGGTATTGGAAGCGGGTTCCAGGCGCTGTGAATTGCAAGTGCAGCTCCCATTGCTGTGGCTTGTGCAACAGTTGCTGCAAATACTTCAAGTTGTGGAAAAGCGGATGCAAGTAGATGCATGTAGATAGAATTATTACTAAAACCGCCATCAACAAATATGCGTTTAACAGCAGAGTTATTAATTACCAACTGAGTAGAAATAATTTGTTGCTTAATGATATCATATATAAGACAATGATAGGCTTCCTGATAGTTGTTGAATTTTTTTAATTGTCTTTTTTCAAAAATAAAATTATCCGAAGGGTAATGAATGTCTTCAAATTTATTAGTTATTATTTTCAAATCTTTTAATTGTTCAACAACAGATGCATTGTATTGAATACTTTTGTAAAAGTCACCAGGCTTTTGAAAATGTTTTGCCAGTCGTTTAATTTGTTGCTCATGTAAGTAACCTGCAAATAACCTTGAGGCTTTTACAGGTTCTCCAGTATAATCCAGATAGCATAAACAATCTCTCTTGAGTTCTTCAATAGATAGCGGTGTTTTATTAAAAGGATTTAATGAAATACACCACGTGCCGGTAGAGATTAACAGGAAAGGTTCTTTAAAAACAGCAAGATAAGGAATCAGCGCAGCGGAGCTGTCATGCAGGCCGGTACCGGCTTTCAACTTTTTATTTTCAACTATTATGTTGAACGCTTTGGCTGATGACCTGATTGGGGGCAGCTTTTTTTCTATCCCTTCTTCTTTTATCCAACGATGATAATTATTTTTTTGAAAGTTCCATAAAAGCGTATGGCAACCAATGCTTGTGATGTCAGAAAACATTTTCCCGGTAATAAGATAACTTATGTATTGCGGAAGATGCAAAGCATATTTTATGTTTTTATATAGGGCCGGTTTTTCAATCATTAACCGATACAATTGCAAACCCGAATTTAAACTTCCTAAATCGGGTGAAGCAGTTTCGCAGGACAGTTTTTCATGGCCGCCATATTTCTTATAAAAGGCATTCTTTAATTTAACGGGAAATTTTTTTAGATAGTTATATAAAGGCGATACAGTTTTTCCATGACTGTCAACATAAACAAAGCTTGCACCATAAGCAGAAAAATTAATAGCTTTTAAGTTATATATTTTTTCCTTTAAAATATCTCTAAATATTTTTATTATCCAATCTGTAAGCGCA
>CBIGQT010000306.1:0-4495 GCA_966191655.1 uncultured Ginsengibacter sp. | reverse complement strand
TGTAATCCCGGTTAATAAAATGCTGGTTGCCAATGATGGTGTACTGCAACTAAGCGAGCGGCCTAAGGAGAAAAAAAATATGCTTATCGACATTTTTTTTTCGTCTCTTGCAGAAGTACATAAGGACAGGTCTATCGGAATTATTTTATCTGGTACCGGCAGTGATGGCACCGCCGGTTTAAAAAGAATTAAAGACGTTGGAGGAATAACTATTGTACAAGATGCGGATTCTGCCGCTTATGACGACATGCCACAAAGCGCCATAAAATCGGATGTGGCTGATTTTATACTTGCCCCGCAAAAGATGCCGGAACAGTTATCAGAGTTTGTTCATACCCTTGACAAATTTAATCATAACGGTAATGCCTATCCTGTAGAAAAAAGAACCGAAGAAAATTACCGGCAGATTCTTTCGCTGCTCCGCCTTCGTTTTGGTGCGGATTTTAATTTTTATAAACAAAGCACCATCCGCCGGCGAATTCTTCGCAGGCTCGCCATACTTAAACAGGAAAAAATTGTTGACTACCTTCATTATCTTCAGCAGAACAAGGAGGAGCAGGATAATTTATTTCATGACCTCTTAATTCCTGTCACCGCATTCTTTCGTGACCCCAAAACTTTTGAATATATCAGGGATACTATTTTTCCTGAACTTATAAAAGATAAATCTTTTATAAACCCGTTGCGCATTTGGGTGGCAGGCTGTTCCACCGGCGAAGAGGCCTACTCAATAGGCATTAGCCTCTATGAGTTTTTAAGTAACAAACTTTCTTCAGTTAAAATTCAAATATTTGCTACTGATATTTCGGAGCATGCTATCGCAAAAGCAAGGGCAGGTATTTATTCAAAAAGACAACTCGAAGGGGTTTCTGACCAAAGGCTGCAACAATTTTTTACCAAAATTGACGGCAGCTACCAAATAAAAAAAATTATCAGGGATATATGTGTATTCGCATCTCATAATTTTCTAAAGGACCCTCCATTTGCAAAAATAGATTTAATCAGTTGCCGCAATGTGCTCATTTATATGGAGCCTTTTTTGCAAAAAAAAGTGTATGCAATTTTTCATTATTCATTAAATGAAAAAGGATTTCTTTTATTGGGGAAATCTGAAACGGCCGGAAACGAATCAGAGCTTTTTCAGCAGGTTGATAAAAAAGATAAATTATATACTAAGAAAACCGGCACTGGAAAATTGATAACTGTAACTTCACGATCGCGTGAAGATAAAATTAAAGACAAAGATTATTCGATACGAAGCAATGAGCGAAAAAAGGACGATTTTCAAAAAAGCGCTGATGATATTTTATTATCAAAATATACTCCACCAGGCATAATAGTAAATGAACAGTTTGATATTGTGCAATTTCGCGGATCAACGGGCAGCTACCTGGAACCTGCGCCAGGCAAAGCAAGCCTGAATGTTCTCAAAATGGCAAGAGAGGGTTTAGCCTTTGAATTAAGAAATGCGTTGCATAAAGCAAAATCAACAGCCAGGCCTTTTTCAAAACATCATATTCCTATAAACAATGGGAAAAAAATTATAGACATTGAAGTAATTCCATTGCCTGATACTATTGATTTGCATTTTCTTATTCTTTTTAAAGATAGTGAAGAGCCGAAAGAAAGCAGTAGTCGGCACCTGGCGGTAAAAGGAAAGCGGCAGAACAATAAAACAAAAGATAATAAAGATGAGCAGATTCAAAAGTTAGAAAAAGATCTCTCTGTTGCCCGTGAGGATATGAAGGCAATTACCGAAGACCAGGAAGCCGCCAACGAAGAACTGCAAAGTGCCAATGAAGAATTGCTCAGTGGCAGTGAAGAATTGCAAAGCCTTAATGAAGAACTGGAAACCAGCAAGGAAGAACTGCAAAGTACCAACGAAGAATTGATAACGGTAAACCAGGAACTTTTTGACCGTGGTGAAAAATACAACCGGGCACGCGAATATGCAGAAGCTATTGTGGCTACAATACATGAACCGATGCTGGTGTTGAATCATAACTTTACTATTAAAAGTGCTAATAAATCTTTCTACAATACTTTTTTATTAACAGAAAAAGAAACGCTTGGAAAAAATTTGTTTGAATTACAAAAAAACGGCTGGGACATACAGGGGCTGAAGGCCTCTCTTTTAAAAATTAAACACCGGGAAGAAAAATTTCTTGAATGGGAAATGACGCATGCGTTTCCATCAATAGGTACACGAACTATTTGTTTTAATGCACAGCCGATAATAGAGGAAAATGGTAACCTCCTTATTTTGTTGGCGTTTGACGATATAACTTTACGAAAAGAAGCCGAAAGAATACAGGGTTTTCAAAACCTGAGAATGATTTTGGAATCTATGCCTCAAATAACGTTTTCAGCATCTGCTGATGGAAAATTTACTTATTTCAATGATTATTTTATTCAGTATTCCGGCATGTCGCTTACAAACGCCCGGGAAAATGGCTGGCTGCCCGTTATTAAAACAGAACAGGAACGGGCAGTGTCTCTGTCCTGGGAACACTCTATTAAAACACTTGAAGACTTCAATTGCGAATTTCAATTAAAAAGAAAAAGTGACGGCATGTATCGCTGGCATTTATGTAGGGCTACTGCAATAATAAATGAGGATGGCGAGGTGGCGGCCTGGGTAGGCTCCGCCACAGATATTGAAGAACAAAAGACCAAGGAAAAAATTAAAGACGACTTTATAAGTGTTGCCAGCCATGAGCTAAAAACCCCCCTCACCACTGCCAAAGCTTATATTCAATTAATTGAGTTTAGCATGGAGCAAAATAATAATCCGGATATTTTATACGCAAAGAAAGCTGCAAATTCCATCGAAAGGCTTAACAGGCTTGTAATGGAGCTATTTGACGTTAGTAAAATTAAAAATGGAAAGATGGGACTTAATATATCGTCTTTCGATTTTAATAAGATGCTCGCCGAGGCAATTGAAAGCGTACAGATTGCATCAGAAAAACACACCATTATAAAAAATGGGGAAATTGCCGGTAAAGTTTCAGGAGATGAAGACCGGTTAAAACAGGTAGTAATTAACCTGCTTACTAACGCCGTAAAATATTCGCCCGGTGCAGATAAAGTTTTTATAAACGTTACTTTGGAAAACAATACCGTAAAAGTTGCCGTAAAAGATCATGGTATTGGCATTAATAAAAAAAGTCTTAATAAAATATTTGACCGGTATTATCGTGAAAACGGGCAATCTTCTCATATACAGGGCCTGGGCATAGGTTTGGCTATTTCAAAAGAAATTATACAACGCCATAATGGTAAAATATGGGCAGAAAGCGAGCCTGGCGAAGGAAGTACCGTTTATTTTACCTTGCCTGCTGTATGATAATAATTGTATGTGGCAATAAATAAAATGGGAAACATTCACTATGTTTTGGAAAATAAAGCCGTGTACTCATTAAAAGTAAAAGGCTATAATGACCGTAAAGATGCATGCATTTCCTGCTTACCAAAAACAGTTTCAGTTTTTTTTAATACCCGTTTTAAATTAATTCCTTTTCCCAGCACGCCTTTAAAAATATCGCCTTGCTCCTGCATTCGTTTAATTGCATTAAAAATAGTAAAGTCTGCCGGCCGTAATCCTTTGCATACTTCGTTCCAATGTAAAGGCATGCTTACAGTGGCATCCGGTTTTGGACGTAGCGAATAAGGAGCCGCAAGAGTGGCATGAGGGCGGTTCTGCAAAAAATCGAGGTATAATTTTTCATCCCTGTTTTTTACAATACGCTCAATGCTTGTAAAATCGGGAATTGCTTCGTGAACAATTTTTACGAGCACCCTTCCAAATTCTTTACTTTGCTCATAAGTATATTTTGTACCAAGGGGTATATAAATATGCAGGCCGGTGGCGCCGGAGGTTTTGCACCAACACGGTACTTCTATTGCATCCAGCACTTCTTTTGTTTTTTGCGCCGCAAGAATAACCTGGTCAAAATTTGTTTTAGCAGATGGGTCAAGATCAATAATACACCAGTCGGGGTAGTCCGGCTTTTGTATTGTGCTGTTCCAGGGGTGCATTTCAAGCCCACCCATAGACGCAATTAAAAGAAGGCTCGCCTCATTGGAACATACCAAAAAATTACGCCTGCCTCCACGCTCGCTACTGTAGGGAAATTGTTTAATCCATGCCGGCACTTTGCCCGTTACATCTTTTTGGTAAAATGATTTTCCATTGATACCGTTAGGATATCTTATCAAAGTTTGCGGCCTGTTTTTCATATAAGGCAACATAAAAGGCGCAGCGAGGTAATAATAATTTATAACATCCCGCTTGGTGACTTTCTTTTTTGGAAAGTAAATTTTATTGAGATTATTGAAAGTAATATTGTGGCCGTTTATATTTTTTGTTTGTGATTTTTCTTTTGGGTTCAATAATGTTTTGCGTTCAGTACTCACTGGAGTTTTCAAAAGCCTGTCCGTAAGTTTTTTTGTAGCTGCATCTGTAGTTTTCTTTTTTGCTGCAGTCTTTTTT
>CBIGQT010000305.1:0-4511 GCA_966191655.1 uncultured Ginsengibacter sp. | reverse complement strand
AGTCGGTTCCGGCCCGGCTGGAATGGCTGCTGCAGCGCAATTGAATTATGCAGGCCATACCATTACTGTTTTTGAAAGAGATGATGAGCCGGGAGGGTTGTTAAGGTATGGAATACCCGATTTTAAACTTGAAAAATGGGTTGTGGAGAGAAGAATCAAACTAATGGAGGAGGAGGGTATTACATTTCATTGTAATGCAAATGTAGGGATAGATATAAGCATAAATGACCTGCTCAGAGAATACAATGCAATAGTATTAGCCGGAGGCTCCACTTTCCCCAGAGATTTGAATATTCCGGGCCGGGAATTGAAAGGAATTCATTTTGCTATGGATTTTTTAAAACAGCAAAATAAAAGAGTTTCGAAAAAGGAAGTAAATGAAGAAGATATTTTTGCCAAAGATAAAAATGTGGTAGTCATCGGGGGCGGAGATACAGGCAGTGATTGTGTGGGTACTTCAAACAGGCATAGAGCAACATCAGTAACACAGTTTGAATTATTGCCAAAGCCCCCTGATAACCGTACCTCTTTTATGCCCTGGCCAACTTACCCGATGTTAATGAAAACAACCAGCTCTCACGAAGAAGGTGTTCAGCGTCATTGGGCCATTGCTACAAAAGAATTTATTGGAGATGAAAAGGGAAATCTTAAAGCATTGAAAATTGTTGATCTCGAATGGAAATTTACAGATGATAACAAACCTGCAAAATTTGTAGAAGTAGAAGGAAGCGAAACTGAAATTCACTGTGAGCTTGCTTTATTGGCAATGGGATTTTTGCATCCACAACATGAAGGTTTGCTGGAGCAGCTTGAAATAGAACTGGATGAAAGAGGTAATGTAAGAGCATCAGAAAAAAATTATCACACAAATATTTCAAAAATATTTACTGCCGGTGACATGCGCAGAGGTCAGTCGTTGGTTGTTTGGGCAATTTCTGAAGGAAGAGAATGTGCCAGGAAAGTAGATGAATATCTTATGGGGCACTCTTTATTGGAAGCAAAAGATCAGAATATTTTGCATGAAATATGATTCCTTCTTGCATTTAAGTACTCTAACCTGCTTATGCAGGTTTTTTTAATTCCCCCAATCGTATATAAATTAAGTATATATTTTGTTTTTTTATTCACATTTGATTGTTTAAAATTTGGTATTTATTTTATAACAAGTTAGTCGTAAGTGTATTAAGCGTCATTTATATCATATTAAAATAATATCTATGTTAAATAACATACTCTATTTTACATTTTTATGACCTAATTTTAGTAAAAAAATAAAATGGGTAAAATATCAACTGGTAGAGCTGTTCCGTTTATTATTTTAATGCTGCTTGCAATTCTGGCATTGTTTGTTCCTGCATTTACAGAATTCAATGGGGACGGAAAATATAATTCGGCAGATATCGCCTGGATTATGGTTGCTACTGCCCTCGTTTTTTTAATGACGCCAGGGTTGGCTTTTTTTTATGGTGGTATGGTTCATCGAAAAAACGTGATTTCAACGATGATTAAAAGTTTTGTGGCTACCGGTATAGTAAGTGTATTATGGATAACAGTAGGATTCAGTTTAGCCTTCGGTGATTCTATTGGAGGATTTATCGGAAATCCTTTTACACACCTTTTTTTCAAAGGTGTCTCTTCGGGCGCTCCATGGAGTTTAGCCCCTACAATCCCCTTCGTGTTATTTGCACTTTTCCAATTAATGTTTGCAATTATTACCCCCAGCCTGGTAGTTGGAGCTGTTGCGGAAAGAATTCGGTTTTCTTCTTATACACTTTTTATTGTTTTGTTTAGCCTGCTTGTGTATGCACCTTTGGCTCACTGGACATGGAATCCTCAGGGATTTTTATATAAAATGGGCGTTCTGGACTTTGCCGGCGGTACAGTAGTTCATATTTCCGCAGGTTGTGCTGCACTTGCCGGAGCAATAGTGTTAAAACGGAGAAAGGTTCACCTGGAACATAAAGAAATTCCTCCTGCAAACATTCCGTACGTATTGATAGGAACTGGCTTGCTTTGGTTTGGGTGGTTTGGTTTTAACGCAGGTTCAGCACTGGCCGCCAATTCATTGTCGGTTTCTGCATTTGCAACTACAAATACTGCCGCCGCCGCCGCTGGCCTTTCCTGGATGTTTTTTGATGTAGTAAAAGGCAAAAAACCTTCTGTATTAGGTTTCTGTATCGGTGCTGTAGTTGGCCTTGTTGCCATTACTCCAGCCGCCGGTTTTGTTGCAATACCACAAAGCATATTCATAGGTGCAGTAGCTGCAATCATCTCGAATATAGCTGTTTATTATAAATCAAAATCTGTACTTGACGATACGCTGGATGTTTTCCCATGTCATGGAATTGGTGGAATGGTTGGTATGGTTATGACCGGCATCTTTGCTACTACAGAAATTAATAGTGGAGGTAATAATGGATTGTTCTATGGAAATCCTGCATTCTTTTTCACACAGGTTAAAGGATTAGCTATTGTAATCACTTATAGTTTTTCTGTTTCTTACGGTATATTTAAATTCATCAATTGGGTAATGCCAATGAGAGTTACCAAGGATGAAGAAGAAATCGGGCTAGACGCTTCACAACACAATGAAAAATATTTACAAGGCACTTTATTGGTAAAAAATAGTCTTGCAAAAGTAGAAGACGAAAGATTTAAGCCTGACGAAGTTGAATTTTAAAAAACACAATTGCCGTCCGAAATATTTTGTAATTGAATGAAAGGCCTTGTTGTTGTATTCATCCGGAACAACATATTGACAAAATCTATTTTTGATCATGCTTCTTCGCAATTAAAAATTAGAAAAATTAACATCAAACTTAAATTACTTTTACTACAGAACTTAATCAGTCCATGAAACTTAAAATGCATTTTTAAGTTATTAACTCCACCTATATTTTAACCGGAGGCCTGGTTGAGTTTCTCAGGCTTTCAGGGAAAGGTCCAATTTTTAAAAATCATATTAAAAATGTCAATATATAATAAAATATTTATTAACAGTCGAATTAATAAAATGTGGAATAAATTTGTAAATTGGTTATAATCAATATATTATCAGTATTATATAACATATTATAAATATAAATATATAATTTATTTGATGAATAAATCGAAAAATTAGATATGTTTGAAAAATAAAAGTGAATAATAATAGAACAAATCTTGAATTGACTATTTTTATTATTATGATAATATTATCTTTTTGTATGCTATTAGATAACCAACACAATGATCCAAAACTATTCCAGGGTTTAACCAAAGCTACCCGAAGAGTAAGTATATATCCTTCCTTACAATATGAAAAACATTCACAAATTACGATGCTGGTAGAAATTAATGGTGCTTTACCAAAACAAGGAAAGGAGCTTAGCGGACTTTGTAACTTCTGAGAAAAGTTATTCAGCTAAACTCCTTTCATTATTAATCTTTAAATCTAAAACAATGTTAAGAAAATTTTTCTTAGGAGCAATCGTATGTTTAAGTTTTATTTCAGGTTTCTCACAAACTGATTCCACAAGTGCTACTGTTCCGGCAGATTCCACAAAACCGGAACCAACTTCCCCTGCACCAACTATTACAGGATCCGTTGATGCTTATTTCAGGTATAATTTTAATGATCCAAAAGATGGATCCACTAATAATTATACCAGCTTTACCAACTCTCAGAATTCTTTTCAACTGGGTATGGCCAGCATAAGAGCCGATCACAGTTTTGGCAAGGCCAGTGCCACTATTGATTTGGGCTTTGGCCCGAGGGCAGAAGAATTTTCTTACGGAGATCCTGATCATTCTACTTTATTTGCCGTAAAGCAGGCTTACATCAGCTACGCAATTTCTGATAAGTTTAAATTAACCATTGGTAAATGGGCAACCCACATTGGTTATGAAGTAACAGATGCTTATTTGAACCGAAATTACAGCATGGATTATATGTTTTCTTATGGTCCATTCTCACACACAGGATTGAAAGCTGATATAGGACTTGGCAAAAAGAGCGCTTTAATGTTTGGAGTAGCCAATACTACCGATGTAGTTGCCGAGGCTGGTTCCAGGAAATATGCGTTAGGCCAGTTCAGCACAGGTAGTGCCAATGACAAAATAAAATTATATTTAAATTACCAGGGATCTTATGGTGGTTCCTTTAGTACTACTCAATTTGATGCTGTTCTAACTGCAGCGGTTACTGATAAATTCAGCATTGGGTATAATGGCACGGTACAGACTACAAAGCCTGAGGGAGGATCAAGCGCAAGTTGGTGGGGTTCTGCAATTTACCTTACTACAGATCCTTCTACTGTGTTTGGCATTACACTACGGGCCGAATATTTTGATAATAAAAAAGCAGTTGTCGCAGCTCCCGCAACCGGTATTTTTGATTTAACACTATCCCCCAATTTCAGAATCGGAAATCTTACGATAATTCCAGAGCTAAGATTAGATGCAGGTAAAGATGAAATTTTTAAAACGAGCGATAATGAGCCAACAAAATCTACTGTTACAGGACTCCTGGC
>CBIGQT010000304.1:0-4512 GCA_966191655.1 uncultured Ginsengibacter sp. | reverse complement strand
AAAGCGACAATCTGAAATACACCCATTATTTTGATAGCATGAAAATAATTGCATGAATGAATTTGAAAGGCTAAAGTATATTATAAACAAACGGGGTGTAATAAAGCTATTCACCATCAGGGAAGGTATTACTGCCAAATTACTTTCGCAATTAACAAAGTTTGGCGAGCCTGAATATGATTGGGTAAGTGATCCTGCGCAGGCAGATTACTTTGTATTTCCTTCCAATTATGAAGTAGGCCATGAGCTAACACATTATTACCTGCATTATTTTGATGGCAATCCTTATGATAAAGAAATTTCGCTGCAGCATGAAGCAGCAATAATGCAACTGGCAAAGCAGTTCAATAAAAAGATCATCATAGTTTATTTCAGCGATGTTGCAGACGAAATTAAAATTAATAATTCCATCATATTCCGAACAAGTTTGAACAAAAGTGCCGGCAGAACAAACGAGATGGCAATGCCTGTTATAAAAAACAATCTTTCATTAGCGCAAAATAACTATACTGAATATATTGAATGGAATGAAAAGCCTGACATTGGCTTCAGAGGTATTGCCGCGCCTGAAAAATTCAATAAGCTTACAAGAACATTGCGCAACGAGGCAAACCTGTTGGCCAACCGGTTTAACATGGATGATATTTTCAACCTCAAAAAAAATTTCGGCTACCTCGAAAGAAGGAATGCTCTAAAAGTTTTACAGCGTAATAAAAATATTGAGACAGATTTTACAATTACCGGCGATAAAGAAGCTGATGACTCACATTCAAGAAACTTATTTATTGATACTGTTTTTAAAAATCCTTACACGCTTTGCGTTTCAGGCTTTGGTAATTATTCTTATCGTTTTTATGAAACCTTAAGTGCCGGCCGCATTCCTGTTTTTATTGATACAGATTGTAAACTGCCTTTTGAAGAATTCATCAACTGGAAAAAACATGTTGTTTGGGTTGATAGAAAAAATATTTACTGCATCGATAAAATACTGCTTGATTTTCATCAACAACACAAAAATGATTTCAAGGCAATTCAGCAAAGCAATAAAGAATTCTGGAAAGAATTTTTATCTCCACAACAATACTTCGTAAACATAAAAGCTTACCTGTGACTAATTCTTTCGGAGAAATTTTTTTGGAAAAGGGTTGCCAACCTTCGAAAGGCTGGCAACCCTGATTATCTCAAAATTCGATACCTAAGGTTGCAATCAAATAATAATCTGTTGAGAATGGATTGAAATAAAACACGCCTGCAGTTAATTTCCAAAACGAATATTGCGCAAATATGCCTTTTTGAAATTCAAGGTCAGACTGAAACAAGCGGGTTCTGTTCACTGAAATTCCAGTTCTTAATTTGTCGAAAGCTGTAATGCCTAATTCTGACCAGTTATAAAAA
Source organism: uncultured Ginsengibacter sp. (assembly GCA_966191655.1). GTDB lineage: Bacteria > Bacteroidota > Bacteroidia > Chitinophagales > Chitinophagaceae > Ginsengibacter. Next base: position 3,117 of record CBIGQT010000304.1, on the reverse strand, counting down.
AAATTATTCTCCTTTCCTTCAAAATCAAACACATATTCACTCTCAGAGTAGAAATCAAAGTTATTCCAGGTGAGGCTTGTTTCCAATCCTGGCACTACACCATTTACATTTCCAAATGCAAAACCAAACATTGGCGTTATATCTAAAACAAGTTTGTTACCGGTTTTGAAGTGGTAACCGCCAAACACTGAACCAGTTTTTGTAGCTTCATAATTATACCTTGCTTCTATATGCCAGGCATTATTGTCAGCCGTTGCTATAAGCGATGTAGTATTTTTTTCGTTGGGAAAGATATACTGGAATATTGTGGCTGCATAAACCCAATTCAAATGAATTGAATCCGTACTTAACTGCAATGAATCATTTGCAGTTTGTTGTGTAAACGCTGCATTAGAAAATATCAGTGTTGAAAAGAAGATGAATGTGTAGCGCATAATTAAGCCTGAAAAATATGAGCCCTTCTTCGAGTGTAACGGAAAATGCATAGCCAATTTAATTGAGACGATAAACAACAGGATTGATAAGTAATGGGACGGTGATTTTGTTTAAACATATGAACTTTTCAGGCACAAACCTCTTCAACAAAACTTACCATTACTCAACCGATTAGGGATTCATTTTGTTAAAATAATCACTTATCGTTTCATTATTTGCTTTTGCTCTTGCTTCACTTGTTCCAAATGTCAATTCTGTTCTTCCTTCTTTCATTTGCTGGAATACAGTTTCTACAAAATCACTAACAGATGGTTGTCCATCGTGTATACCTTTGCCACCAAGGTCTGTGTTCAAAGCCGGTGGAATCATTTCAATTACTTCGATGCCTGTTGATTTCAATATGTGTCTCAATGAAAGTGTGAACGAACGCATAAACGCTTTTGTGGCAGAATACACAGGAACTTTTGCAAGCGGAATAAACGCCAGGCCCGACGTAACATTAATAATAGTTTCTAGCGATTTCAAGTTCGTGAACAACATTGTCAAATGAATTGGCGCTAAAACATTAGTTGTAATTTCATCCCTGGTCTTTTGATAAAAGTTGTTGTCGGAAATACTCATCCAATTTTGAATACCTGCATTATTTACTAACACATTTAAGTCGCTATGGTTTTCTGCAACCCAATTGTAGAGTTCAATACGGTCTGCTTCAACTGATAAGTCACATACTTTAGTAATTACAGCAGGAAACTTGTCGGCGACTTCTTTTAGTACTGCTTCACGTCTTCCACAAATGATAACCGTATTGTTCTCCTTAATAAATCTTTCGGTTAGTCCAAATCCAATACCGCTTGCACCGCCTGTGATTAGAATTTTGTTATTTGTTAATTGCATCGTCTCTTTTTAAAAATTGTACCAGGTCCGATTAAATTGCCAACAACGACAGTTCGTCAAAGAACCGCTGTTGCTTTTCAAATATAAATCAATTGGGAACGATTTCATGCCCCGTTTCAATAAAGCCGTGCCTCCCGATGCGACATCTTTTCTGTGCACCAACAAAGTCTAAGAGACATTTTTCGGGGAACGATCGTTTTAGACTTTTGCTATATCGCCAGCCAGGTCGCTTGTTTTATTTGACCATGGAAATTCGCTGAATGGAGAATTATTAATATGCAGAAAGCTGCAGAATTTCTTATATGCATCTTTTTTAGCCAGGTTTATAACAAGAAGATCATCTTCTCTTCCTGAAAAATAATTGATTACTTCATTATTATAATCTGTATATCGCTGCATTAATATTTTTGCGTTATATATGTCATCATCCGGAGTCTTGAATAACGCCTGAATTGCCTGCAACATCCATCCCTGGTGAACATATGTTGTGTTCAACAGCTCATTATAACCTGGTAACTTTCCATTACCAAACACCGTTGCATAAAAACGCAGGAATGAATTATACCATTGCAAAGGATTGCTACGAACACTTAAAATAAATTTGCTTTTAGGAAAAGCCTTATCCAGATGGAGATAGGTACCCGGATAACTGAATGGAAAATCCTGGAATACCCGGGCCGTTTTGCAAAAATTGATCACAGGCTCAAAATTTCCCGCCTTATAATACTGCAATAACCATTCTGCTTTATTTTGATTGCCCAATTTATAGCCAAGATCCGTGAAAGCTGTTTCAAGAGAAGTTGTTCCCGTTTTGTTCATTCCAATGCAAAATATTTTTTGCCTGGATGCAGGCATAAGTTTTGAATAAATGTTATTTACTTTTTTTGCGAGTTTTACAAACATCCCTTTTATTCACCAATAATTATGCTATTATTTCAAATCTGAGCTCGTTTTGTTAACATGCATTAGGATAAGTTTATGTATATTTTCATGTTCAGCCCGGCATAGAATGTAGTTGTTTAGCGTAGTTTCCATCTCTCCTGGCGGGTATGCCCATGCTGACCCGATCAAATTCGGGAGTCATGGTTGCCAACCTTTGAAAGGTTGGCAGCCCTGAACATCGGGAAAGCTTGCTAACTCCCGTCGGAAACCAAGGACAGCATAACTAACGGTTATGAGCACACTAAAATGTAGCAGGAAACTTTCTTTATACTTTTTCCGGAATTTATTTTTTATTTTTCATATATTCAACTCATATTAATCAGTTGAATAATGCTCTGAGGAGTGAAAAATAAAATGAAATCATGCGTACACTTCTTAACTCACAGATCCTATCAGTTACCCGGCTGGCTTTCGCGCTGGCCTTGAGTTCTTCCTCCGTTGCCCAGAGCACCTCCAACCCGGATTCGCTTTCAAAAAATGCATTCCAATGGAACCAGGAAGAACGCGAACTTGGATTTGCGCATTTTGACGAGGTTTTTAAAGCAGGCAAAGTGCCGAAGGGGAGCAAAGTGCATCAGCTTCCGCAGGGGTTGCCCATTGCCGCATTTAGCGCAGGAGGAGAAAAAGAAAGAGAATTGGAAGATTTTCTGAGGGAACAGAAAGTAGCCGGCTTCCTCATTTTACAGGATGGAAATATACGGTTAGAACGCTACGCACTTGGGTACAGCAAATCCGGCCGATGGACGTCACAATCTGTTGCAAAGTCAGTAACGAGCACCCTCGTGGGTGCTGCGATCAAGGATGGTTACATCAAAAGTGTCGACGACTACGTAGCGGGCTACATCC